>JBILJP010000352.1:0-5497 GCA_044377135.1 Fluviicola sp. | reverse complement strand
TCGAAGTCGATAACCATGCCTTTGTCATCAACATGAAATTCCGGAAAACGCCCTTTATCTTCAGTAAACGGACCGATCTTTCCACCCGGTCGTGAGTGTGTCCACCAATAATTGTCGTTGGGTTTTGGAGCCGAACTATGAATATAGCCTTCCACAAACTGCTTGATATCCCAATACAGCAACAAATTCACCCTGCTACTCGCATCCATGTAATCGATGATGGAATTCAGCTGTCTCACAGCGGTATTGCGCGATTGCGCCTGTATGCTTACAGGAGCACACAACAATAGGAAAAGAAACCACTGTTTTCGAAGGACATGCGCCAGTGCTGAGATCGGTTTTTGCATGGTGTAAATGTAGAAATTGTGCGGTAAAGTCTGAGGATGGGTTGGTATAACATAAATGTGTGGTGTTTTTTTGATTTGAATCTTGAAAAAACAAAAGAGAAGTACTATTTTGTTGATGTCATTTGTCAAAATTCAGCACATCTAAGTTCAAAACTGATCTAACATTCATGGAAAACCAAACTAAAAAGGAAGCATTCAAAAAACTCAGAGATGAGAATCTTGACCTTGCAATTGTAGCAAAAGGTGGCATCAGTTTGTACCATAATTTAACCTTGATTAATAGTGATATACAACTACTCGCTTCAAAAGGATTTAAGATCATCGAATTTGATGATCGCGTAGTGACAACTAAAACAAAACTGCATTGGGATCTGCAAGAAAAACTCGGTTTCCCCGGTTATTATGGCAAAAACTTTGATGCACTGAATGATTGTCTGAGAGATTACGAAGTTACTTCACCCGGTCATGTTTTGGTATTTAAAAAACTGGATCACCTCGATCATCAATCTATCTACCATTTGCTTGACGTTTTCGCACTTCATTGCAGAAGAAATTGTGCAATCGGAAGGAAATTGTTACTGCTGGTACAAGTCGATAATCGGAACTTCAGTATTAAAGAACCGATCGGATCACTAAACTTCTGGCTTTGGAACGATCAAGAATGGTCTGTATCAAACCGACATGAATAAGATCCGAATTCTAAATAGATTAAATCCTCGTTTCAATTCATCCAATAAAAGAATCCAGATTGTTTGAATCAGAAATTTCCCGATTCTCATCGATTCACTAATTTTATCAATTATGACTGAACAACTGGCCCATACAATTGCCTTCATTCCGTTACTCAGCGCTATTGCTGTCATGCGTATCAGTCGTAATCCACGCTACTTAGTGTTGAGTGCAGCTCTTACAGGACTTTCAAGCATTCTAATTTTGATATTATCGCCCAATCACAAGTATGTTTGCCTTGTGCCAATTGCACTCACGTTTTTCATATTGTTTGTGAAATGGGTTCGTGATAAATGGGACCGAAAATATCGGTAAATCAAATCGTGCTAAAATGAAAGAGCAGAACAACGATATTCACTTTCTTACTTGCTTCACCTTATTTCACTTTTTTCCAAAATTCTCAAACAAAACGATTTCCCCTACATTTACCCAAAAACCCCATCCATGAAAACAATCCTGGAAACATTAATGACAGTTGGTTACGGTGAACTTATCGTTTACGGACTCATCATTAATTTCGGGATTTATTTCGGTTCAATGGGTTTGTATGCGGTATTGAGCAATTTCCCGAAAGCCCGAAAAATGGGCAATCAACACCCGATTACAGGACCTGATATTACCTTGAGTTTGATCACTGTAATCTGCAATACGCTTGTTTTTATGTTAGGCGTTTTGTTGTGGAAATACGGGTTTATTGTTTTGTCGGAACAACTGCAATGGTGGCGTGTATTAGCCGAATTGCTTTTCCTTACGGTGATCATGGATTTCCTGATGTATGTTTTTCATAGGGCGGTACATTTTGTGCGACAATTCCGGAAATTGCATGAGCGTCATCACCAGCATCAAACCACCAACATGCTCAGTTTGTTTGTCCTCCATCCTATTGAATCCATTGGTTTCGGACTCACGATGTTGGCGGTCATCTATGTGATTCCGTTTTCGGCAATCGGTATTTCGTTGTATTTAGGAGTCAATTCATTGTGGGGAACCATCGGACATTTACACCACACCGTTTTACCTCCACCGCTGTTGCGATTCGCTAAAAAAGCCTGCATCTGCACTTCCGAATTTCATTATTTGCACCATCAAAACCCCGATTACAATTTTGGGTTTTATACTTCGGTATGGGATGTTGTGTTTAAGACGGTTCATCCGGGGTTGCGAGAAAATGAACACAGAGATTTTATTAAAGAAAATATTAAATAAACCAGGTATTTTAGCTTACGTTTAAACGATAATATGATACGGAAATCAGCACTTTTAATCTTGTCACTTTCATCGTTTTCATCGTTTTCACAGAATGCCATGAGACCAATTAACGAATTAATTAATCTTTCAGAACCAGCTTGGACTTTTGTAAAGCAATGGATTGATTCCGCTGACAATACCGTTGAAGTTTTATCCACTGATACCATAAGTGCCAAAGAAGCCTTATTTCATATTCAAGTAACAACCCGCTCTCCAATGGGAGCTATTGTTTACATGACCGGAGGGCTTTTAATTGATAACGGCTGGATTCGCATTCTTGGATCTGGAAATGAGAAACTAAATCGAACGCTTCCAGATTGGAATCGCGGAAAGACCTTTACTGACTTTGGTGAACCACCTCCATTTTTATTCATCGCCGATGATGTGATTGGTGGATTCTTTTTGCTAAACGGCGGTGGTCTAGGTCCTGATATTGGAAAAGTTTATTACTGGTCACCTGAAAATCTGGAATATGAACCATTAAACATTACCTATACTGAATTTCTTGATTTTTGCTTTAATGGTAATTTGGAAGAATTTTATGACGGTTACAGGTGGACAACTTGGAAAACAGATATTGTAACTTTAACTGGTGCTGAAGTTTTTTTCTTTTTCCCTTTTTTATGGACAAAAGAAGGTGAAAATATAGAGGAAAACACAAGAAAAATTGTACCTATTGAAGAACAATACACATTAAGTCTAGATTTTCGAAAACAGTTAGGTCTCAAGGACAGTCAAACAAAATAGTTGAATTGTAGCGTTACCAAAAAACTTAGTTAATCATCTACTAACCAAAACTCTTGATCCATAAACTGAGTGTCAATTTATTCTAATTATTATAGAGAAAAGCTGTTTTGATAAAAAAACCATAGTGTTTACGCCCGAATTAAGACCTTACTTTTCCTTTTTCCTCCCTCCAAACATCATTGATAATCCTACGTTGAGTTCAATACCGGCAGTTTCATAATGATTATCGAATACTTGCACATCAGCTCTGCAACAGTTGCGGCAAATCACCGTATTTAAAAATGGTAAGTTGCGAAGATCCGTACATCAACCCCCAACTAATCATGGCATGCGTTTTGCTATTAATCCTTTTGTATTCATTCCGTTAACGTCCGCATATGAAACAGCTGTTACTCTTGCTTCTAGTTTATTTCACACAACAAACCGCTTTCGGTCAATTGCCTGTATTTCAGCCGGGATTGGGCACCGTAGTAAGCACGGTTTCTTCTATGGGGCGCGGAATTCGTGAGGCGACCGAAGCAAAAAACCGCGAACGCGACCAGGAAGAGCGCGATTACATGTATTGGAATTTCACGTCACTGGCAGATACGTTTTACGTGCATCAACAGTATGAAAAAGCCATTTCGCAATACCAAAAAGCACTCGAATACAGAGACGAACAATATCCTAAAGACCGAATTGTACAGGCAACAGCAGCCATCGGACGATTGAATAACGATCCGTATCAATTAATCATTGACAAGGCCGATAGTTTGTTTGGCCTCCCGAACTATGAAGCCGCGGTTGAGCAGTATCAAAAAGCCATCGCAATCAAATCGGAACAATACCCAAAAGATCAGATCGCCAAAGCCAATCTTGAGATTGCACGCCGAAAATCGGTTCATTTTAGCGGATTGGCCATTGCAGGAGAACGGATAAACGATCAAACATCGAAAGCATTTTCAGATGATCCGTGGTCGGATTTTATTGTAGTGGGAAAATACGAATGGGTAGATCGCATTTTGACGTATTCCAATTTCACGGAACTAGACGGGATAGCGATTCCTGTCAATACTCGTTTGGTGATCTACAGCGAACGCAATTTCAAAGGAACCGTTTTGCTGGATGTTACCGGACCGGCAATTGTTTACAATTCGGCAAACGCACCATCGGCACCGCTTCTCAACGAAACATTCACCAATTCTGCCATCCAGGAAACTTTTCCGCCGGAAGTACGCATGCAAAGTACCAGCGATATGCACCAGTGGATCAAAGGTTCCATGGAAATACTCACAACGAAATAATCATTCAACAGCTAATACACGCACTATGAAAGCATTTTTTACTCTTTTCTCGTTCACTGCAGTCATCACTGCAAGTTTGGCTCAAAACCCACGACAAGGACTTCCAACACCAACCACAGGTAGAACCACTATTCCGGTCCCAACCACGCATTTCCCAACGGTTTTTAACCCTTCATCGACAACAACAACCTCGACTCCTGATTACAAACAGTTGGTAGCTACCGGCGATTATTATTTGAATCAGAAACGCTACGGCGATGCCATTGACAATTACACAAAAGCACTGGCGCAACAAGACAATCAGTATCCGAAAGACCAGATTCAACGAGCAAAAGCGCAGCAAGCACACGAGGAAAAAGAACGGCCCCTGCGCACCGAAGAAGAACGAATAGCAGATTTAAATCGCATTCCGCAAGCCGAATTTGTTTCCAGAACCCTTACCGACAACAACTGGAAAAATGCCGCATTGGTGTGCGATGTAACCGGAAGTATGAATAAATACAACGATCAGGTGCTCGCGTGGCTTAAAAGCAGAATTGCCTCCGGTGATTCATCCATCCGAAGAGTGGTATTGTTCAACGACAATGACAACCACGATCTGAACATTCCCCGCGGATTGTATTCGTTTCAACCTACCACATACGAAGACGCAGTAAATCGTGTTCGAACAGCCGAAAAAGAAGGTAGTGGCGGCGATGTCAATGAAAACAACATTCAGGCACTCCTGAGAGCTCAGGCCGATAGTCCGTCGTGCGAAAGTTTGATCATGATTCACGACAACAACAAACCCTGGGATTTTGAACTGGCATCACAAGTTACCAAACCTGTGCATATGCTGGTATGCGGACCACCTGCGGCATTGGAAGTAGCTTACCTGAACCTGGCGCGCATGACCAAAGGAACAGTGCATTTCAATGGAAAAACCTACACTGGTCTTGATACGTTTACGGAAGGAATGACGCTGAAAGTGGACAATACAACGTACATGCTGCAAGACAATTCCTTTGTTAGAACTAATTAACATGAGTTCGAAATCCATTCAACTAAAACTAACTTCCAACACGTACAAACCTCGTTTTTAATAAGCACGTATAATTACGCTAGTTTACTGATTGCCAAATCCTTTACTTTGAATGAAGTGTT
>JBILJP010000351.1:0-5520 GCA_044377135.1 Fluviicola sp. | reverse complement strand
CGAATTCTTTCACCACCTTACGTTGGAAGTCTTCTGTGAACCGTCGTCGGGTCTTTACTAAACGAATTGTTGTTCTCATATAAATTGACTTTTGTGGTCAACCTATATCAGGGACATACAGGGACATCCATTTCTTTCAACATTAAGCATTTAAAATTCAACATTATTTCGTTCCACGAAATTGGTGTTCTTGAATTTCAGTAATTATTCCAAGATTGTAGTATTTGACTGTAACTGCTAAATCTTTGAGTAAGTTTGTGTAGTTGGAGTTATCAGGATCTAAGCAATATTCTCCCAAGAAATTGAGTTGCGATAAATCTCCTTCGAGCCATCTCCCGTTGCGTTGACCATTTTCGTAATTTCCTAATCCGAACAAAGAACCATCTGAATGATACCAACGCCATAAACCTTGCGCCCGACCATTGAGAATAAAACCCTCATTCATTTTAACACCGGTTTTGTAAAAATGAACAATGTGAATTAAGGTATCAGAAGGAACCATGGTGTTATACAGTTCATAATTAATAGCAAATCGTTCATTGTAATTGCGGTGTAAACAATTGTATTCTTTCGAATAGTTGAGTAATTCGCCTTTGGAAACCACTTTTCCTCGGCCATCATAAAACAAGACGTTTCCTTTTCGTTCTTTATAGTTAGTGTAGTCACTACTATCCGAAAACTGGATGCAATAATGACCGCTTTTTTGAGAACCGTAATAGTGCCAGTCTCCTACTTTGACTCCTCTATACAACATTCCTTCTTCTTCCAACTCATTGTATTGATTGTATTTTTTGAGGTATCCGGAATATTGTGTATCGTATAAACGGGAGTAATAAATGGTTTTGTCTTTGATCACCTCTTCCGCAATCGGGTAACGAATCAAACCATATTCGTTGAAGGGATATACGAGTGTGTCTTCGATGGCAAAGTCGATCGTTAATGAGCGTTCTCCGTTTTCATAGAAAATAACAAAATCAAGCAAATGGTCGGCAAGGCATATTTTTTGAGTTAATGACCCTAATGTATCATAACAGCGAATGGTATCATATACCTGATTCTTATCAATGAATTCTTGTGCGAGTTGTCCATTCTTATAAAAGGAGCGATAAATGCCTGTTTCCGTTGACCATTCCAGTAATGTTTTTCGCGTTCGATTGTCTTTCTTTTTTTCAGCTAAAACAGTGTCGTTTTTGTAAACAAAAAAGTCGCGATCATGATTATCATCAATAGCAAATTGTTCACCTTCCAAACTTCCATTGACGTAATTATAAATGCTCAAGGTATCACCATTCAGATTAATTTTTAAATCTGTACCGTTTAGTATTCCATTAGTATAGTTGAGTTGTTGGGTTAACTGAACATGTTTGAAGTTTTCAGCTGTCTGATCAGGGTCATTCCAGCGGTAAGGATAAGTACCAAAGTTTCTGTAGGAATCGGGAAAGTTATTGTAGTAAACCTGCCTGCCCGATAATAACCCGTCTTCATACTGCAATTTTGCCAGCGGGCGGCTGTTTGCAGCAAAACAATTGACTTCACCATTGACGGATCCGGTTGAAAATTGAATTTCGATAACCTTTAGCTCTACTTCGGGCAATACGGTCAAAATTTCTTCATCAATATACTTGTCCGTAATGGTCGATAGGTTATTTGCGGAGATGATACTGGTTAGCTGGGGAAATAAGTTATACAATAACTCCGTATCTGTTTTCCTGTTCAGTGAAAGCACTAACCCGTTTTTGGTCGTTGAAATGCGCGGTTTTGCACCATTTGTGAAATGAATACTCAATTTACCCGTATAGGGTTTTCCGTTGTACTGAAGTGTGCGTTTAGTAATGGCAGCCGACAAATCCCCGAAAGGAATAACACCGCAATGTATCGTGTCGTTTTTGAGCGGGTGATGGTATTGGTACCAAAGATCATTACGGATAGAATCATTGATTTCAACAACGGAAAACAACTTGCCGAAACTAACGGTATCAATGAAATGAGCGGAAGTAAATGTGCTATCGAATGTAAACCATTTGACGTGCTTGTATGACTTATCCAATCCCAATGTTTTGAAACCTGTTCTTTGTGACGGATAAAAATAAAATTGCTCAATCGGATGGTTACTTTTCAGCTTTCGTTGTTCAGTAATTAGTACTGGTTGGGTTTTAGAGTATGGAATGGATTTCCAATTAGTGTAATACAATAAATCACCTGATTTGCTGTATGTTTTTCCATTCAACGTCACATAATTCGGATCAATAGGTTTGGCTTTAAAGTTAAACAACGAGTCATAGATTATATGTTCAACGATTTCTCCTTTTTTGGAATACCACAACTGTTCCCAATCAGTTCCAGCAGCCGTTTTTCTAAATTGATTCATGGGTTTTCCGTTTTCCCAATAAACAGTGTTGTTTAACAACGTTTCCGGGTGATCAAAATCAAAGTGCAATTTTAGCTGGCCATTTGAGTAGTATTCTTCCAGTATTCCTGAAAACGAAAAAACAACTCCGCAAGAATCTGATACAGACTCGAACGAATGTTTTTTTCCAAGTGAGTCGGTTAAACAATAACTCATTGGGAAAAGATAATCATGAATGTTTAGCGGATGGTATTGATAACCACTTGAAAGATTCTGACAATTAGGAACTTTATAGAGGGCATTAAAATTATCACCAATGGATTGATCTGTATAAATGTCGGGATAATAGTCATAACCATCCATTAAAGCTAGGTCAGAGAATAGTATTTGATTTGATTTCAAGAACGATGAATGTTCGAATTGACTACGGAGATGTGCGGGAAAGTGAACGAGAACACTGTCATTTGAATAAGTGTAAATCAATCTAGGGATGAGTTTACCGTACATGACGCTGTCTTTCCATTGGTACTGAATCCATTTCCCAGTTGGCTTTCCATTGTCATAAGTACCGATTGTTCGTGTTTTACCATTAATGCGGTGCTCGTACTTTCCATGCGGAATGTCTGATTGATAATTCTGCCATATTTCCTCAATTGGTCCATTGTCTTTGTCTGAGATCCAACTTTTAGTTATTAAGTACTCCAATCCGTTTTTCTTCCCATTTGAGTAATTGATGGTTGAAGAACGGTCAAATCGCCAGTTTTTTTTCTTTTTAGAAGGATTAGACAATTCATTGATAAATTGAAAAAACCATTCTCCGTTTCGTAGTCCGTTAGTATAACTACCTTTTTGCATCAGAAGGCCATTAGGGTAATACCAACTAACTTCACCAATTGGGCGATTATTTTTCACTTCAAAAATGGCAGCTACAATACTGTCCTTCCATTTGACAGTATCATTATCGCGAATTGGAAGCTTGTCATACAATTGCACATAGATTCCATCGTTTAAGGAATCTAAAAATGGCGGGAGATCAACAGATGAAGATTCGTAGGGATATGCTAAGTAGCAATACGGATTATTTTTTTGAAAAAGAGGAGTTAAACTTTTGGCGTCAAAAAGTGGATTGGGTACAACAATCTTTTCTCCATTGATGCTATCGATCTCTTGCTTAAAAGGACAGTCGGACGGTGTTGGTTCATACGCAACTATCGTATTCGATAAATAGGGCAGTACGTGTGTATGCTGGTCGGGCATTTGAAGGTAAACTTCTTGTAATTGCCCGAAAACAGAACTAATGAGAAAACACAAACAGGAGGTTAAGAGTTGTTTCATGAAGCAGTTTACTTTATAATGCAAAACTTCTGAAAAGGTAAACAACTATTAAGAAATAGTTGAGCTTGATTTTTGAGATGGTATTAATCCAACATCAAAAATCAAGCATTCAACATCTTAACGTATTATTCTCTATAATAATCCCCTTCTCTATAATAATCTTCCGGAGCTTCTTCATTGTTGAGGTTAATTCCGTAGTACTCGCGTTTCAGGATTTTACCCATTCCGTAATAGATTACCGAAACATCCAGTAATTTTTCCTGGTAACTCATAATTTCCTCAAGGTTATCAAGATTCGGATTCAGGCAGATTTCGCTCATGTTTTTCATGTTGCTCAAATCGCCACTCAACCATCGGCCGTTGCGTTTTCCTTGTTCGTAGCTTCCTACTTGATTGAGTTGACCGTCGGAATCGTACATTTTCCAAACGCCGGTAGGTAAACCATTCACTACGTTACCTTCGTTTTGGATGGCACCATTGTCGTAATAGTTTTTCACGTAACCGTTAATGCGGTGCTGCGACGTATCGGCTTCCCAGAACGTATACAACATACGCTCTTCGTTGTGGTCAGCATGCGAACAGTCGTACTTCTCTACTTTTTCAATGATGTAGCTTTTGCTTGTTGGTTTGCCTTTGTCATTGAGGTAAGTGAGAATTCCTTTCGATTTGAAACGAACGCTGTCGTTGATGGAAAAAATGGTATCGAAATAATTGACTTCATACAACGCCTTTCCTTCGTAACTGAAATGTTTCCAGTAACCCACTTTTTTGCCTTTCGAAATGTTTCCGAATCGGGCAATGGAGTCGTTCGGGTAATACTTCGTAATGCTGTAGTTGATTCCGGTTTTGTCAACCAAACTCGGACGACCGTAATAAGGTTCGCTGTACGGATTTTGAATCAATCCCATGTCTGTTGCCAGGCGTTCGAAGCTTGTAGAACCGGCAATGTCGCTGATTTGAAACGGAATGGAATCTTTCCAGTCGAACAAATAACGAACGCTCAGTTGGTTTTCTTCCCAGATTTTTTCTTCGATCGGTTGATTGTAGAGGAACTTCACGTACTGATATTTGAAGCCCAGAGTGTCGAATGCTTCATAATCATCAATCGGTTGTCCGCTTAGGAAGAAACCTCTTTTTGCCAGGTTTCCGTTGGTATGATACGATTTAGATTCGCCTTGCAAGGAACCGTTCTGGAAATTCAGGTCGAAAATCAAGATGGAATCGCGACCCGGAAGAGTAAGATAGGTTCTTGAAATACCGTCGATAGCTCCTTCTTCGTAAGATGTTTCCGCATAGAAAATCTTGTTGCGTTGGTAAGAAGGCCCGTTTTGACGACCATCGCGGTAAAGATCGTAGCTCAATGTATCGCCTTTCCAGTTAAAACTCACTACTGGTCCGTCTAATAAACCATTGTGGTAATATTCTCTGCGGGACAAGTATTGTGTTTTTTTCTCAGGAAGTGTTTCGAAAATATACGTGTGAAATTCTGCCAGGTATTCTTGCTGATAGTTGCGTTGTGTTTCGGAAAGCGGGTACTCGGTTGCGTAAAATACCGATTCACCTTCGCGTTCACCTTTGCTGTAGTTCACACGCGCTGTAATGTTCCCGAACTGATCTTTCACAATCCATTCACCTTCCGGTTTTCCGTTGAGGTAATTACCGGTCATGGTTTTATCAAACGGATATTCAATCTTGTTTTTCTTTTTTTGTTCGTAGTCATCATAATACATGGACTCATTGTAGCCGTATTCGCCATAAGGATTGTAGTTGGTCAATGAGAAAATGTAGCTCATGGAAGGAAACAATGAATAGAATGTTCCGTCTGTTCCGCCATATTG
>JBILJP010000043.1:0-20140 GCA_044377135.1 Fluviicola sp. | reverse complement strand
TTCAAGGAACGTTTGTTGCAACAGGCACTGAGCGATACCTGACAATCGGTAATTTCAGAACTGATGCTACCACAACGAAAACGTCCACTACAGCTTCTAGTTACATGTACATTGATGATTTAAGACTCTACCCAATCAATCCGCTTCCGGTAGAATTAGGTTCGTTTTCTATTCAGTGTAATGAATCTGAGGTGAACCTAGAATGGATAACTGAAAGCGAATACCAAAATGAATTCTTTACAGTTGAAAAATCTTGCGATGGTGAAAATTTTGAGAAAATAGCAACCGTTTCGGGTAATGGCACTACCCAACAATCAAACACCTATTTCTATAGTGATTACCAATCTGCCTGTGATGGTATAATCTATTATCGATTAAGTCAAACAGATGTTGATGGAAGAACCGAATACTTCCCTATTGAAAGCACTACTTGCAATCAAACAACTAACGTATCGATTTATAAGGATGATGAACGGAATATCTTACATCTGGAAAGCGAAGAATTCCTGAAACAATTAGATCTATATGATTGTACCGGCAAACTAATCTTGGATGTACAGCTAGAAGAAAAACCTCCATTGACAATTGATCTTCCTGCGCTTTCAAATGGAATTTATATGGTGAAAATTCTAACTGCATTTAACGAAACAATTACATACAGATTATTTATTTCAAAATGAAAACCGTAATTCTAAGTTTAATCGGAATCATTAACACAATTAGTGCTTTTGCGCAATGCAGCGGTGCTACTAATTTAATTCCGAACCCAAGTTTTGAAACAAATACAGCAAGTTGTACGGGAACCGACAATCAATTGTATTCTAATCAATCTCCTGTAGCAAGCTGGTTTGGAACGGAACCTTTCTCTGCCGGTGCAGGAAGTACTCCAGATTATTCAAATAACAATGCGTCTGCTTGTGGTGTAAATCTGAATGCCTTGGGACAGGCTACCTGCTTTGTAGGAAACAGAAGTGTTGGTCTTTTTGTTTACACCCCTGGTGTAAATGGTCGGGAATATGTACAGTCAGCGTTGAACTCTTCATTAGTTGCGGGTCAATTATACTGTTTTTCAATGCGTGTACGAACCAACACAATGATGGGGAATAATACAGACGGTATAGGTGCCCACTTTAGAAATAGTGGTGTTATTAATATCACAACCATGAATGGCGGGAACCAATTTTTAGGTGCAGGATCAACACTAAATATGACTCCACAAGTACAACAAACAAGTGGTGCACAAATAGGGGCAACCTGTACAATTGTCACAGGAACATTCACTGCTGCAGGGGGTGAAAACAGAGTGATAATTGGCAATTTCAAGACCAATGCTGCCACATCAGTTAGTAACTCTTCAAACCCTAGCTATATGATAATTGATGATGTCCGACTCTTTGCAATAACACCGCTACCTGTCTCACTATCATCTTTTAATTCAAGCTGTAGTAATAACGTTCTCTCGCTGGATTGGTCAACAGAATTTGAACGAAACAATGACTATTTTACAATTGAGCAAAGTTGTGATGGTGAAATCTATGAAACGGTTGAAACGATAAATGGAAGTCATAACTCAGAAGTTGAAAAACACTATTCTTTTCAATTTGAACCGCACTGCTCTGATTTCACATATATCAGATTAACCCAAACAGACACAGATGGCAATAAAACATTATTGTCTGAATCAATCAACAGTTGCGAAATTCAAACAACAACAGCCTACTACAATGATCTTTCTGATCAGATCATTCTATTACAAGGCAAACAAAAAGTCGTTTCCTTACGCATTTTTGACATGAGTGGTAAACTTGTAGCTGATTTTACCAATCAATTGGATATCCATGAAGAAAAACTAGCCTTCACTTTATCGCTAGTCAATTCAGGCTTTTATCATATTGTAATTGAACAAACAAATGGTGAATTTCTGTATACACCACTCTTCCATCATTCTAAATAAGGCAGGTGCTTAATCGTTATTTCCATGAAAACAATCCTTCTTTTTCTTTCCTTGCTAACATTTGACCTCTTAATGGCTCAATGTACAAATACGTGTGGTGGTAATTTGATTTCTAATCCGGGATTTGAAACAACCACTGTTAATTGCGGATTGGGTGATATTCAAATGTATCAGAATCAAACACCTGTAGAAAATTGGTTTGGAATTGAACCTTATTCACTAAGTCCGCCAACAGGAAGTACACCTGATTATTTTAGTCCATGTGCAGGTTCTACAAATGCACCGAACAATGTTTGCATTACAGGAAATTCCCGTGTTGGTTTTGCTACTAAAACCTCCTTTTCACTTGGTAGAGAATACGTCCAGGCACAATTAATTTCTCCACTCGAAGCGGGTAAAACATATTGTTTTGCTATGACTGTGAAAAGCAGAGTTGGTGCAGCGGGCAATCTCTTATCCTCTTGTGATGGTATTGGAGCATGGTTTAACGGAATAGGATTAATCAATATTGAAACAATGAATGGAGGAGCGCAATTTTTGGGTCCGGGATCCATTATCAATGCTACTCCACAAATTGAAAATCCATCAGGAAATATGATTGGAGCCTCCTGTGTGACGGTGACAGGAACCTTCTGCGCACAAGGAAATGAAAATTGGATTGTCATTGGGAATTTTAGGGATGATGCCAATACCATGATCGCTGGTGCAAACCCGAATAATTATATGTATATTGATGATGTACAACTATTGGAAGTCTGTCAGCCGGAAATCGATATTACTGCTTCACCTATATCTATTAACTGCGGCGAATCAAGTACCCTCACAGTCAATTCAACTTTCCCGGCAGGTACAACTTATACATGGGTAACTCCGGTTGGAAACACGTTAAGCGGATTGGGGCCGCACAATGTGACTCCTAGCACCACCGAAACCTATACCATCGCAGCAAGTTATACCAACAGTTGCGGACTCCAAACCGATACTTCCTCCGTTGAAATTACCGTAGGTCCTTGCGGAGTTGGGGCCACACTTTATGATACCATTCTGTGCGCCGGAAATTGTCACAACCTACAAGCCTATAATTTACAAGGCGGAACAGCGCCCTACTCTATTCAATGGACCGACAATGCGGGTGCTGTTTTAGGCAATACCGAAGGGCCTATTCTTGTTTGCCCAAGTGCTACATCTACCTATTATTTTTCGGTCGCGGATGCAGTAGGATCAACTTTTTCAGACAGTTTGATCATTCAGGTATTTAATTACCCTAACGTTTTCGCAGGAAATGACACAACTGTTTGTACTACAGGAATAGCGCAACTTTCAGGTACAGCAGATGTTGGTTTGGATCAATGGTTGACACTTGGTTTTGGGAGTAATTTCCAAGTGTCGCCGTTGATCACTACCAATTACATTTATCAAGCTAATAACAATGGTTGTATCAGTTCAGATACGATCACTATCACGGTCAATCAACCGGCTCAAATCGCTGTTCAGTCAACCGGTATTACCTGCTTCGGTGCATCAGACGGAACAATGACAGCGGTGGCAACAGGTAGTTCGCCTTTCAGCTACTTTTGGTATACAACACCCGGATCAAACTCTCCGACTATTTCAGGACTTCCCGCCGGTTGGGAATGGGTGGAAGTCACCGATGCCGATGGATGTGTTTCTGTAGATTCGGCACTCATCGTTCAACCAGCAGCACTACAATTAGCCATTACAGGAGACTCCGTACTTTGCTTGGGTGAATCAACGTTGTTCACAGCTAACGCATTGGGTGGAACACCAAATTATACCTACGACTGGAACAATGGTAGCGGAAGCGGAACCAATTTTTCATTTACTCCAACTACAAGCGGAACTCTTACCGTAAGTGTTAGCGATATCAACGGATGTACAGCCAATGAAACTGTCAATATACTGGTCAATCCGCTACCTGTAGCTTCTTTTACCGGGGGAATTCAATTGTGTGCAGGATCAGATACAATCATTCACAATACATCGGCCGGAGCAACAATTGTTCAATGGTCTGTCAATGGTCAACCGGCAGGAAATGCAACAGATTTGCTGTTTAACGAAGCTACAGCGGGGTGCTATGCCATTCAACTCATCGCCCAGAATCAATTCGGATGTGCGGATACTGTTTTACAACCCTGCGCAGTTGAAATTCAACCAACACCCCAATCTGTAGTTTATCCTTCTACACATCTGGTGCTGATTGACAACCCCACGGTAACGGTTTTTGATAATTCCATTAATACCGACAGTTGCAGTTGGTACCTCAACGATCAATTACTTTCACAAGCCTGTGGTACCGATTTTACTCAATCGTTTCCCGATTTAGGTGTTTACGAATTCATTCATTACGCCTATAATACTTTCGGATGCGTTGATTCCACCTTCTTTTCAATTGAGGTGCGTGAAGGACTCATTTATTATGTTCCCAATGCCTTTACCCCCGATGGCGATGAATTCAACAACAGTTTTCAACCCATTTTCACTTCGGGTTTTGATCCATCAGACTTTAATTTAAAAATCTTCAATCGCTGGGGTGAATTGATCTTTGAAAGTTATGATTATCAGGTCGGTTGGGATGGCACGTATCATGGTAAATTGGCAATGAATGGTGCTTATACCTGGACGATTACTTTCAAAGATTTATATGTAGATAAACGTTACGAATTGGTCGGTACAGTCACATTAATGCGCTAAAACAAAAAATGGAATCGGAGAAATACGAGACACTTTAGAGTATCATAAGTAGATAACAGTTAGGTTAATTTAAGCAGGTAGGTAATAACCGTCTCGTGTTTTTCCATTCTATCACTTGGTTACCTCAAAGAGGTTTAGGTATAAAAAGGGAGATTCAAAGTAAGTATGAGTAGTAAGTTTAGGTAGGTAGTTATAACTGAGAATCTCCCTTTTTTAGATCTGTAACATTAATATGCTAAAACAAAAGATGGAATAGGAGAAATACGAGACACTTTAGAGTATCATAAGCAGATAACAAATAGGTTAGGTTAGATTTAAGCAGTTAAATTAGGTAGTAATCGTCTCGTGTTTTTCCATTCTATCAACAACTAATTGTCCCAAAAGGGTTCAAGAATAAATAGGGAGGTTCAAAGTATGTATGAGCAGTAAAGTTAGGTATGTAGTAATCGCTGAGAATCTCCCTTTTTCTAATTGAGAATTGAAAATGTAAAATTGAAAAGAGAAGCAACCGGAAACCGCCTTTTCAATTTTACATTTTCAATTTTACATTCGGAAGATTTATCCACAAACCCCTGTTTTCAAGTCCATCCTTCATCGCACCAAGCATCACTTCTTTTTCGTATTTTTACCACAAATTCAGAAAAACTATGGGATGTTCCTCATGTAGCAGCGGAGGTGGTACACCACGCGGCTGTAAAAATAATGGAACCTGTAGTTCTGGTGGATGCAACAAACTAGGTGTGTTTGATTGGTTGGCAAATATGCAACTGCCTTCCGGACAAGCACCTTACGATATATTGGAAGTTCGCTTCAAAAACAGTAGAAAAGCGTTTTACAGAAATGCCAAAAACCTTTCACTGCAAGTAGGCGACGTCATCGTTGTAGAAGCAAGTCCGGGTTACGACGTAGGAATTGTCTCCGTTGTAGGCGAACTAGCCAGAATACAGGTAAAGAAAAAAGCACCGGGGTTAAAACCCATGGAAGTGCGCAAAATCAATCGAATTGCAACGCAGGAAGACATCGATAAATGGATTCAGGCGCGTACGCTGGAGTCGGAAGTTATGTTCCGTTCCCGTACATTGGCGGTTAACCTCAACCTGGAAATGAAAATTTCCGATGTGGAATACCAGGGCGATTTAAGCAAAGCAACGTTTTATTACACCGCCGAAGGTCGGGTTGATTTCCGTCAGCTGATCAAAGACATGGCCGATCAATTCAAGATCCGCGTAGAAATGCGCCAGATCGGATCGCGTCAGGAAGCACAACGCTTGGGCGGAATCGGTTCTTGCGGTCGCGAATTGTGCTGTTCTACCTGGTTAACCGATTTTCGTTCGGTTTCCACTTCGGCAGCGCGCTACCAGCAATTGTCGTTGAATCCGCAAAAATTGGCGGGTCAATGCGGTAAATTGAAATGTTGCCTCAATTACGAGTTGGATATGTACCTGGATTCGATCAAATCGTTTCCGTCTACAGACACCAAACTCCACACCGAAAAAGGTTCGGCTTATCACATTAAAACCGATGTGTTCAAACGTCAAATGTGGTACGCTTACGAAGGCGATGCTGGTGTTGGCGCTGGTTTAACAGCTCTTTCACCGGAACGTGTGCGCGAAATTGCACAGATGAACGTGGCAGGTAAAAAACCGGTCGATCTGAAAGCATACGAAGAAGCGATTGTTCGCCAGGAACCGGATTACGACAATGTGGTTGGTCAGGATTCATTGAACCGTTTCGACAGCTCGTTTAAGAACAACAAAAAACGCAAAAAGAAGCCGAAAGGGAAAGGTCCACGTGCAGAAGGTGAAACGGTAGCAGCAGCTCCGCAACGCGATAATAAGCCACCGCAAGCACAAGGTGCTCCAAAGCCAAAACCGCAGCAACAACGTCGTCCGGAACGCGATAACAAACCGCAAGGTCAAGCTCAGCCACAGAAGCCTCAGCCACAGAAGCCCCAGCAACAAAAGCCCCAACAACCAAAACCGGTTGCGCAAGCTGGTCAGCCGTCAACGGCACCTGAAGGAGCCGAAGGACAACCGAAAGCAGCAAACCCGAACAAAAGACGCAACAACCGTCGCCGGCCACCGCGTCCAAATAAAGGTCCAAATGAAACAGCCGGTAGTTAAGCTTTTAATGGTGATGGCCATCATCGGTTTCCTCGCTTCGTGCGGGGAAACACCTGTGTACACGAAATCGTTTTCCTTCAAAAACAACCAGTGGAAACAAGACATGAAACCCGTGTTCAAGGTGAATATTCCCGATACCGTCAACTATTACAATATTACCATTACGCTGCGCACAACAACTGATTATCCGTACAGCAACTTGTGGTTTTTCCTGCATTCCAAAACACCGAAAGGTCAAACGGGTCGCGAGCCCATTCTCATGGAAATCGCGAACCCCGACGGATCGTGGGTGGGTGAAAAATCAGGGACGCTTGTCACCACAACTGCCGGATTCAATCACCGCAAATTCCCGCAAAAGGGTTGGTATACCTTCACGTTTGAACAAGGAATTACGCAAGAAATTGCTACGGAAGTAGTTGATATCAGTTATACCGTTGAACGCGACGAAAATCAAGAACAATGATTTCAATCAGTATCCGCAATCAATCATCCAACGAACTTCCTGAGTACGCCACAGCCGGCGCTGCAGGGTTGGATATACGCGCTCATTTGAGCGAAGCAATTACGCTTCAACCCTTGGAACGACGCTTAATTCCTACGGGATTATTCTTAGAAATTCCACTTGGTTACGAAGTGCAAATTCGCCCACGTAGCGGGTTGGCTTTCAAACACGGCATTACGGTGCTCAACTCACCCGGAACAATCGATTCGGATTACCGCGGTGAAGTAGGCGTGTTGCTCATCAACTTGTCTAACGAAGCATTCGTGATCGAAAACGGTGAACGGGTTGCCCAAATGGTGGTTGCGGCACACGAACAAGCTTCGTGGAAAGAGGTCTCGGAATTATCGGATACCGATCGTGGTGCCGGTGGATTCGGAAGTACCGGAAAACACTAATTTTAATTGACGCATTTACAGCTTATACTATGAAAGTAATCGTACCCATGGCGGGTCGCGGAAGCCGACTCAGACCGCATACACTCACCGTTCCAAAACCATTGGTTCCCGTTGGCGGAAAGCCGATTGTGCACCGTTTGGTAGAAGATATTGCCGCATTGTGCAGCGAACCCATTGAAGAAATTGGGTTTGTGATCGGTGATTTCGGTGTTGAAATTGAAGCGGAACTGATCAAAGTAGCTGAAAAATTAGGCGCAAAAGGGCGCATTTTTTACCAGGACAAACCGCTGGGAACCGCTCACGCCGTATTGTGTGCAGCAGCCTTGTTGGAAGGTCCGGTAGTAGTGGCTTTTGCCGATACCTTATTCCGCGCCAACTTTAAAATAGATCCCAATGCCGACGGTATTTTGTGGGTGAAACAAATTGAAGACCCAAGCGCTTTCGGAGTAATTAAAATGAACGAGGAAGGTGAAATCATTGACTTCGTTGAGAAACCGAAAGAGTTTGTTTCTGACCTGGCTATGATCGGAATCTATTATTTCAAAGACGGCGATGCGCTCAAAACCGAATTGAATTTCCTGGTAGAAAACGGCATTATCAAAAGCGGTGAATACCAATTGCCGGATGCTTTGCGTCGCATGACCGAAAAAGGAAAACGCTTTAAACCCGGCGAAGTGGAAGAATGGCTCGATTGCGGAAACAAAGAAGTAACCGTGATCACCAATCAACGCGTGTTGGAATACGATTATGAAAAAGGCATCGAAATGATGGATCCTTCGGCAAAATTGCTCAACTCGGTTGTTATTCCGCCGTGCTTTATCGGCAAAGATGTGATTTTGGAAAACTCGGTGGTAGGACCTCATGTTTCACTCGGAAAAGGCTCATTAGTAACTAATTCCATCATTAAAAACAGTATCTTGCAACAGCATTCCATCATTGTGGATGCCAATTTGAAAGATTCCATGTTGGGTTCACATTCCAAGTACAAAGGTTTGGCAAGGGATTTGAGCTTGAGTGATTATTCAATTATCAGTTAATGCGTTTTTGGCTTACTTGTATACTCTTGGGTGCCTTGGTCACTGCTTGCGGAACTTCCAAAGAAGTGGTTGCTCCTGCCAATGTAGTAGACGCCAGCGATTACCCGTATATTGAAAAATTCCACGAAGGCGTTCGTTTTAAAGTAAAAGGTCAGTTGCAAGATGCTATTCAGGCTTTTGAAGTCTGTGTGGCGCAAAAGCCCAACGATGACGCCGTTGTCTTCGCTCTTGCACAATGTTACCTCTTGCTCAACGACCGTGCGAAAGCAGCTGAGTTTACCGAACGTGCCGCCAAAATAGATCCGAAAAACATCTGGTATACGCAAGAATTGGCCTACATGTATTTTGAACAAAGTCGCTTTGAAGAAGCCGGCGCTTGTTTCAAGAAAATGGTGGAGAAAGAACCTAAAAACACCGATTGGTGGTTTGGTTATGCCGAAGTATTGAAACGCCTGAACAAACGCCAGGAAGCCATTGATGCCTACACGCAAATGGAAGATCAGCTGGGCGTAATTCCCGATTTGTCGATTCAGAAATTTGACCTTTACCGTCAGATGAAACAAGATGAAAAAGGACTCAAGGAACTCGACAAAGCCCGCAAAATGTATCCGGATGATATCAGTTTGCTGGGAACCTACATTGATTATTACTTCGAAAAACGCGAAATAGACAAAGCCCGCAATATGTTGGTGGAATTGGTGAAAGCCGATCCGAACAACGGAAGAGCCAACCTGGCATTGGGCGAATTGTACATGCGCGAAAACAAAAAAGCAGACGCATATCCGTATTTCAAAGCGGCATTTAATGGCGAAGGAGTAGACATTGACACCAAAATGGATGTCTTGTTATCGTTTTACGAACAACAAAGCACCATTGATCCTGAAGTATTCGAATTGGCCGATTTGATGATCGTTAAACACCCGGGCGACGCCAAATCCTATTCCATTCAGGGCGATTTATACTTGAAAAACAACCTCAAAGAAGATGCGCTTTCTTCGTACAAAGAAGCACTCAAATTCGACGAAGGAAAATACGCCATTTGGTACCAGGTATTGATGCTGGAATACCAGCAAAGTCAATTCACCGATTTGTACAAAGATGCCCGCGCATGCAGTGCGTTGTTCCCTACCCTTTCAAATGTACAATTGCTTTACGCCATTGCGTGCGTGCAAACCGGTCGTTATCAGGAAGCCATTGATGCAGCTGATATCGGCAAAGAATTGGTGGTAAACGATGCTGTTACCGAAGCAGAGTTTTATGCACAGAAAGGCGAAGCGCTCTTCTTATTGAAAATGATTCCGGAGGGTGTGGAAAATTATGAGAAAGCGTTGAAGCTCGATCCATCCAATCATCTTGCTAAAAACAACTACGCTATGCGTTTGGCGCTTGCCAATCATCAGTTAGACAAAGCTTTGCAGATGATAGAAGAAGTCATTGCCCAATACCCGAAACAAGCACCGTTTTCAGATACAAAAGGATTGATCTTATTTCAGCAAGCCAATTACACCGAAGCGTATAAATTCTTCGAGTTGGCCAATCAATTGCAACCAAACAACCGCAACTACGTAGAACACGTGGGTGATGTGCTCTTTAAAATGGGTGATGTGCAACAAGCGCTAGTGTTGTGGAAAGAAGCAAAATCATTGGGATCTGCCAACCAGAGTCTCGACAAAAAAATTCAAAACAAAACGTACTATGCGCCTGTATACTAGTGTTTTTACCTTCATCACCTTGTTGGCGCTGGTTGTTTCTTGTTCACCCAAATTACACCCCGAAGCGGAGCTGGAAAAAGTTGAACGTCGTAAAACCGATGTGTTGGTATCTGCCTTGGATAGCATGTCGCAATTGCGCCCCCAGTATTTCTACAGCAAAATCAAGTGCGATTATTCCGACACGAACCAGAACAAAAGCTTCAAAACGTCGATCAGAATGGTGAAAGACAGTGCCGTAAATGCACTCATTACGTTTGCTACCATTCCAATTATCAACTCGCTCATTCGCCCCGATTCGGTGATCATTACCAACCGTCAGGATAAATGCGTTATTCGCCGTGATTTGGATTTCATCAAAGAACAATTCGGTGTTTCGTTCGATTACCGCAATATCGAAGAACTGCTATTGGGTCTCCCGATCGGATTCGATACCACACAGAAATACTTTCAAATCCACGATCCGTACAACTACATTCTTTCATCGCACAAGAAACGCGCAATTCGGCGTGAAACACGCAACAACAGACCAGAGAAAGATCGCAACGGAAGGTTGATTCAACGTCGTGAAGACCGCGACAATGAAGCCGAGGAAGAAAATGTGATTTTGAAATATTACCTTGCAAATGATCTTCGGTCTTTAAAACGGATCTTTATTGATAGTCCGGATGACACAACAACGATAGCCATTGACTATCTCACGCGTGATTCCATCGATCATTATTTGGTGCCGAATGAAGTGCAAATGGTGATTGTAACGCCTCGAAACAGGCTGGTTATAACATTGGATTATGAGCGCACCGAAGTAAATGTGCCACAAGAAATTCGTTTCGTAATACCTGAAGAATATGGCGAATGTACTGGAAAAGAAGGCGAAGAAGCGCAAAAGCCCGAGCCTGAGGAAGAAGAACCTGAGTAATGGCTTACTGTTCGTTTTCCTGATCTGTTCATTCGTGGCAACGGGTCAGAAAAAGAGCGATCAGTTGCAAGCCGAACAAAGTAAGCTCGAAAAGAAACTTTCGACCACGAAGAACTTGTTGGAGAAAGTGAAATCGGGAACGCAAAATTCCATGAACGAACTCAAGCTGATTGATAATCAGGTGAAGTTTCGCGAAGAATTGGTGCAAAATTTCGACAACCAAATACGCGGTGCCGACCTTACCATTTCCTCTAAAGATTCGGAAGTAAAAGCCCTGCAATCGAAACTCGAACGGTTGAAAGCGCAATACAAAAAACTCTTGCTCTACGCCTACAAGCACCGCAATCGTTATGGAAAGATGATGTACATTTTTTCGGCGTCCAATTATTTCGAAGCGGTAAAACGCAATTCGTACCTCAAGCGAATCGGTGAAATTCAGGAAAAACAATTCCGTATTATTCGCCAAAACCAAGGTGCGATTAAAACTGAAATCACGACCATTCGCTCTGAAAAAACGAAAAAAGAACGCTTGCTTTCCGAGAAAATAATCGAGAAAGATAAAATTCTGAAAGACAAAGAGCAAAAGCAAAAAGCGCTCGACAACTTGCGAAAAGACGAGAAAAAACTCATGGCCGAACTCAAGAAAGCCGAGAAACAGAAAGATGAGTTGAAACGTCGCATCAAGCAAGCCATTGAAAAAGAAATTGCCGACGCCGAAGCAAAAGCCAAAAAAGAAGCGAAGAAAAACGAAGCCACAGCCAGCAAAAAAACCGAATCGGGAAGTAGCAATAGCGGTAGTTCCAATTCGGGAGCCACAACAGTCAAAAAAGAAGTGGCGCTTACCGAAACCAAGGAAAGCATTGCGATGGGCAAAAACTTCGAGTCGAATCGCGGTAAATTGCCCTGGCCGGTTGCCAAAGGAACCATTACGGAAGGTTACGGAAAAAACCCGCACCCAACGATGGCAAATGTATATACCAACAACAACGGAATTGATATCGGAGCGCCGAAAAACGCGCAGGTTCGTGCCGTTTTTGAAGGTGAAGTAACCAGTGTACTGAACATTCCCGGAGCCGGAAAAGTGGTGATCATCAAACACGGAAATTACCGAACAGTGTACAGTAATTTACAAGATACCTACGTTTCGGTCGGGTCAAAAGTCACTACCAAACAAACCATTGGTTCCTTGTTGCCCGATGGTGAAGGAAGTTTATCGACCTCGCATTTTGAAATTCATCAAATAGTTGATGGTGCGTTGGTGAAGATGAATCCTACGTTGTGGTTATCGCAATAATTCATCATTCTGCTTCTCATTCTCGAAAAAAGAATGAAGGTTAAAGAATGGAGGTTAACTTCTGCGCCAACTCTTCTTTATTCACCCGCTCAATCGGATGTTGCCAACCTTGCACCTGCTCAAACGTAGCGTGAGGTAATTGTTGCTGAACAACGGTTGTTTCTTCTACCGTTACCATTACGTCTTCCGAGCCCAGTAAGAGCGTTACCGGAATATCAATGGAAGTTAACTCCGTATCGGAAAGCGCGGGCTGATCGCCCAACTCAAGCATTAATTGTGCTGTTTTACGCATCACTTCTTTCCAGTCGATCGGAGCGTGCAATTGCACCAAAGCAGTAGCAAACTTCGGTACCTTTTCTTCTATCTTCTCCGGATTGAGCATCGCTGTTTCTTTCAACGCAATTTCAGGCGACCAACCGAACTTGGTTCCAAGAGTCACGATTTCGTTTACTGTTCCCGGAAACTTCGCCGCTAATTTAAGCGCTACATAACCGCCCATACTGTATCCGAATACGGAACACGAAGAAAGGTTGTTTTCGTGTAGGTAATCACGTACATTCTCCACAAACAAATCCATGGAAAACGGTTGGTTGGAAGCACGACCGCCATGACCTTCAAAATTGAGCGTGTGCACCGCAAATTGAGATTCGAGTAAGGTTTTTAATTCCTCAAATTGTTGTTGAGCACCCAAAGCGCCGTGTAAAACCAAAAGCTGTTTCATGGTGCTAACTTAACCGTTTTTTAGAATTCGAATGATCTTCGCAACGTCCTTTTCTTCAAACTTGCGGATAAGGTTGATGGTAGATCTTAAAAACCATCCTTTCGGTTTTCGCAATTCCTTACCAATCAGGGCAACGGCTTTGTCGGTTGATTTACGCACCGATTCTTTTTCGGTAGCCCCATAAGCATTCCAAATTCGGTTGGCGGTCACCCACGAAAAATCGCGTGCTTTTTTGATACTGAAGTTAATGAGCAATTCATCGTTTCGGCGACCGAGCCAATCGGCTAAAAACAGCAACCTGGATGCTTTCCCGAGATTGGATTGCAGTTCATGCGTGAGCGCAAACAAAATGGTGTTTACCCGCATAAAATCGGTCTTCAGATCCACCAAAGGCGTGTGTTCGGCCACGGTTGCAGCAGTTACGCCTAAGTCAAGATTGATGTGCGCGTTCATTCCCAGCATAATGTGCTGCACAATACATAGCGGCTCTTTTGACCCGTCGAATGCTGTTTTCCAAGCCGCGCTTACGGGTTTGTTGTTGCGGTAATCGTGCCAGGCCTGAATGTAATAATTGGCAAAACGCACGTCAAACTGCTCCATGCGTCCATTGTCATCAAACACACCTGCCTGCACATTCTTTTTTATTTCGGCAGTTGTTCGTCGGTAGACATACGCAAAAATCGCCATGGAATTGTTTTCCGCAACGGACACATCAATAATGTGATCAAGTTCAGAAAGAACCTCATCTATTGTAGTTGGTAATTGCATGTTTGTGCGTTCAGTGAATACTTTGACTGCAAACGTACTTATTTTCAGTTATTCAGGCAATAAAAACAAGTGCTAATATGGCCTGCTATTTTAGAACAGCCACAAAACCGTTGGTGTAATATACCCGATCATTTTCATACACAATTCTCACGGTATACGAGTAAATTCCGTCGGGTACAGATTTTCCGTGATACGTGCCATCCCAATGTTCGTTTACCTCATCAATGAGCGCCACTTCTTCTCCCCATCGATTATAAACCCGGCATTCTATTGTCTTAAAACACGTACCTGAAACCGACCAGGTTTCATTGTACGTATCTGAATTGGGCGTAAAACTATTAGGTATATAAAGCAGGTTATCTTCACCTGTTAGTGTGAGCGTTGTATCAAAAGTGCAATATGAACTACCAATCTGAATGCTTAGAGGATAGGTACCCGCCGATAAATTGTCGAAGGTTGCTGTAGTTGAAAACCCCGTATTATTGAAATTATACAAGATCAAATCATTTGTTGGCGAAGAGGCATCAATGGTAACCGAACCACCTTCATCACAGGCAGCATCAGTAACTGTTAATACCAAATCGAAAGCGGGTGTTTCGCTAAGCAAAACCGTTACGCTGTCAGTGGCTGCACAACCTTCGGGCGTAAATGCAGTAAGATAATAGGTTGTTGGAGCTACCACTGGTCCGGCAATGGTAACCGGACAGAAAACACAACTTAATCCGTTGGATGGAGACCACGCAAAACTAGTAAACGTGTCACTGCTCGTATAGGATAATACAGTTGTTGAATTGTAGCAAACAGCAATATCAGCCCCCAAATCCAAAACCGGCGGTGGCATCAGTGAGATATGTACCGTATCAGATTGCACTCCGCCGCATGAGTCAGTTGCGGTTACCCAATACGTTCCTGCTCCAAAAGCGGTAAACGTTTCTTCCGTACTGCCGTCATTCCAAACATAATCCTGAAAACCGGGATTGGCAACAAGAACGTGAGTGCCTGACTCACATAACATGATATCAGGACCAAGATTTAGTTGCGGAACCGAATTGTTGAGAACAGTTACTTTCACCATATCGGTTACTTCACACGTTTTTCGAAAGGAAAAATCGTCCACCCCAAAATCGTTGCCGAAGCTATTTGTTTCGAGGTTGATGACACGCAAAATAACGGATGTATTGGTAGTAGAATTCCAATTTGAAACACCGTACTCATCCCACTTCCAAACTCCGGCATAAGGAATTCCGGCTTGTGTGGCGGCCAAAAAATCACCGGTAACGTCTCCGATTAAATGAATTTCGAAATCGGGCTGTACCTGATCTGCTCTCGAAGCCCAAAATTTAAACCCGTAATCGGTAGCCGGATCAAGACCCGAAATGGTTTGTTCCCAAATCACTGTTGGTGTCGTACAGCCATCGATACACATATACATACCATCAGCAGTTGGCGTATGATCAATGAGTGATTGGTCGGGAAGCGTGAAAAATAAATTGTTTACATAATAGTTACAAGGCGCGTAGGAACTCGTATACGTTAAATCACTTGTGAATCCGAAGTTTCCTGCGCTAAAATCTCTGTTTGTTACCAATTCTGGTCCTAAAACCGTCGCCGTGACAGCATAATTGGTAGTAACAGAAGGACTAGCAACCGGATTTTGAATTGTTGGGTTTGATAATCCGGCAACGGGCGACCATGAATACGTGTCAAATCCGGCCGAAGCGGAAAGTTGAGCAGTCATTCCTGAACAGATAACGGTATCGTTCCCGGCATAAACAGGTGGACAATTACAGTCCTCATCGATGAAACCATCATTGTTATCATCTATTCCGTTTCCGCAAATTTCAATGCAACCGGTAAGGCACGTGTTCCCAATTAAAGACGGTTCTTCCGAAGACCAACCTTCCAAAACAGAAAACGTACCGTCAAGGCCATTCGGAGTTGCATCAATTACCGTAGAACCTGCACTTTGGTTACAATGGTAATACGCTAATAAATGAGCCTCATTATTGGCAACGCACTGATTGTAATAGGTTGTTATTTCGGTTCCGGACCTTGGAATATCCCAAATACGCACTTCATCCATATTCCCTCTAAACGAAAAGGGTGTATTGTTCCAATTGAAACTCAATTCTGTGGGGATAATTCGCGTAATCGGAGGAGTAGTGATCGGTTTTGTATCTACCAGTTGCCCATTCACGTACAACTTTGCTTGTTGTATCGAGTAATCCATTACTCCAGCAGCATGGTACCACGTTCCCGTTAAAAAGCCCCCGGCAGGTTCATAACTGCAATTCGGGCCATTCGGAACAGCGCTATTCGGACCGTCTACTTTGAACACCAGTCGATTAACCGGTTCATTGTAAAAGCCACCTTGCCAGCCAAAACCAAGCCACATATCTTCGAAAACAACTTGGTCTACGGCTGAAATTAACGGTCTGACATTGGCGTCAAACGGATCATTCAGCTTAAACCAACATTCCCAGGTATACCCATTATTGGCTCCAGTGTAATATTGGTTGGTCAGTGGTAAATCTACCGCAATATTATTCGTGTTATCAAACAACAGCGATCCGTTACAGGAGGCTACAACGGGTTCCAAAACATTCACCAAAACAGAATCCAAACCATCTAAACAAAAATCGGGATCATTGCTGATTCCTCTGAATTTCATCCAAAAACTTCCAGGAGTGTTAAACGTGTAGCTGGCAGTAAGAGTTGTACTTAAGGTGCTCCCTGAAACAAGATACCATTCATAGTTAGCCGTATTTGTAACCGTTCCCGAAAAGCTGATGTTGGTTCCCGTAGTCACATTCATTGTAAACGCAGGGTTGTCTATGGTAGCTGTTATCGGAATTTGGCAAGGAGGTGTACAACTAAGACATCCCAATAAGCTTTGCCGTGCAGTGGTTAGAAAATAATACATCCGATCATACTGTCCGATTGTAAACAGATCGTAACAACTTAAGTTGCTATAATCCATGTAATCGTTACTCAAATCGGCCACATCAGAAGAAAAAGGATTGTTAGCGCTTGGATCATCGGCATCCGTACTGCAGGAATTTGCAGGTGGATTGCAGGACGCAAACGTTGTTTGATCGGGAGGTGTATCGCAAACCCTGTCGCCGTTTAACAAACAATCGGCATTACCGCAGCCTCCTTCGAATGTATGATAAAGTCCCAGATAATGACCGATTTCATGCACACCCACAGCATCATTTTCGTAACTGCTACCAAAATATCCGGCTTCAATCACAATGCCATCCATTGGTTGTCCGTGCGCAGAAGGTAAGTAGGCATAACCGACAACGCCACTGCCGGAACTTATACTAAGTATTTCCTTTACAACCCAAATATTGAGATAACACGTTGGAGTCCATCGATTGATGTCTTTTAATGCGATATCATCCGACTCCATGGTTTCCGTTGTTAATGTTGACGTATTGCGTGTAATTCCTGTGGTAGCGTTTCCATTCGGATCGCGTTGCGCCAAACAAAATTGGATTTGATTGTTTGGACTTTGGGCAAAACGCGCATTGAAGTTGGCGATGGCAGCTACAACCTGAGCATCACTAATGTTTTCAATCCCTCCGTTGTGTATAATATGCACCACCACCGGAATAATTTGTAGTGCTTTTGAATGTGCGCCTTTTGCAGGTTTACCTCCATGGTTTGCCGTTTTACTATCATACAGTTCGTTATCCAATAATTGCTGTTGCTGCAATAACGTGGAATTTCGCTGTAACAACTGATCACTTGCGCAACCAGTAAATGGAATTTCCTGTGACGTTTGGGCAGACAAAAAATGGGTGAATAGCAGGCAAAAAAGCAGTGAATAAGATCGTGTGTACATCGTTTATCTTTCGGGTAACGTTAAGACGCTTATCCTGTTAGATGGGTTGCCGAAGAAAAAGCTTTATTCTTAAAAAAAGCGGATATCAGGCAACTTTTTATATTGACAAGAATAATAATAAAGAGAATAGACTTGAAAGCGGATTGGATTGGAGGATTTAGCCGCAGACAGTGATATTTAGGTTTAGGTTTATTAAAAGTAGTTTACTGTTTTAGAAAATGCTGGTTTGTTAGCCTAAGGCTGATGGGTCGGCATTTTTTATTCTTTAATTGTGAACGAAATAGGTAAGTTGTAGGTAGTCGGAACAATTTTTCTGGCCATAGAACCTTGTTTCCATTTGGGCATTGACTGGACGACACGAAGAGCTTCTATATCGCATTCGGGACAATCCGGCACTCCTCGCATCACTTTAGGATTTATAACTGAACCATCGGCTGTAACAGTAAACTGCGTATAGCATTTGCCCGTCAGTCCTTCACGTAATGCCCTTTCCGGATATTTCAAATGAGTTGTTATAAATTGTCTCAATCCGGCTCCATCAGCTGAAAATTCAGGACTTTCATCTAATAATACCACAATTTTAACACCGTCCTGTATGCTCACATATTCACTTTCCCCACCATCACTCAAAGTAACATGCGTCATCGGTATTTTAAACGTGACACACAAATTGTAATACGATCTCACCGGTTTTCCTTCCAACATACCCGGTTTCCATTGTGGCATCAATTTAACCAATCGAACCGCTTCACGATCACAATCAGGGCAATCAACTACACCGCGCATAACTTTGATATTGGTGGGCGCTCCGTCTTTTTCTACTACAAATCTCACGAAACAATTGCCTTCTAATCCTTGTGTTAAAGCATAATCCGGATAAACAAGATTGGAGTCGATAAACAACTTTTTGGCATATTGTCCGCCTGGAAAATCAGGGTAATCATCGTTTAACAAAAGGACAGCACTTGAGTCGCCGTTGTACGATAACGGAGGGGTTTCAATCCACGGATCACTAACTCCCTGTTGAGCATACACCATTGTAAACGCCAAAACAGTCAAAAAAGTAATCAGATATTTCATGGTATTCATTCTTAAAGAAAAAACTTCACCGGTAAGTTGACATACGAATTTACGGGTTTCCCTTGAAATTGTGCTGGTATGAAATTGGGGAGCAGTTTTACAACACGCAACACTTCTGCATCACATTCGGGGCAATCAGGAATGCCACGCTTAATTTCAGGAGCAACCACTTTTCCTTCAGCTGTTACTACAAATTGAACATAGACTTTTCCGGAATAACAGATGTCTCCCAGTTTTTCCGGATAGCGAATGTTATCGGCAAGGAATTTCATCAACGCACTATGTCCGCCGGGGAATTCTGCATATAATTCACATCCAACAAAAATTTCTTCCGGATTTGGAACTGCAAGCGTTCCGGTTTTTGGCGTTTCTTGTGACCAAATTGCCAAGCTTTGAAATACTAAAAGAACAACAACAATTGCTTTCATGATCAATCGATTATTGAGAATGGATTTTAATGGGGAGATTGAAATAGGAATCTACGGGAACTCCATTGACCTTTCCGGGAATCCAATCGGGCATGATGCCAACGATACGGAGCACTTCTTTATCGCACTCAGGGCAATCCAATGCACCACGCATAATCTCAGGAGCAACTATCGTTCCTTTTGCCGTTACCACAAACCGAACGAAGATTTTTACATCACAGGCACCATCAGCACATTTTGCCGGATAGTGGATGCTGTCGGCCAGAAATTTCCTAAACGCTGCATTGCCTCCCGGAAACTGAGCTGGTTCATCAGGCACAGCAACAATGGTTTCTCTGGCTGGAACAGCGGGTTCTTGTGCCCAAAGATGAGCACAATTGACAAGTAGCAGAAATAGAAAAAGGGTTTTCATAAAGAGCAACGTATTAAAACCTGAATCGAACAGGTAAGTTGAAATAAGAATTTACAGGTTGTCCGTTTACCTTGGCCGGAACCCAGTTTGGCATGCTTTTAATAACCCAAACTGCTTCTTTGTCACATTCAGGACAATCCGGTGCTCCCCGTAAAACAGATACATTGGAAATACTCCCATCTTTTTGTATGATCATACGCAGGTATACCTTTCCATCATACTCTTCTCTACAAGAG
>JBILJP010000042.1:0-20152 GCA_044377135.1 Fluviicola sp. | reverse complement strand
GCACAAAATCACGGTGCAGTTCAGTTGCAACATTTAGGTTTCGCTACCATTAATTTTGCCGAAACACAATTTTTTCTCGGCGATCAATTGCTTGGAAACGCCGATGCAAGTGGTTTTTTTCAGCCGACAAATGCTGTAAAGAAAAAAATGACCGTTGTAAATCCGTTATGTGATACGCTTGTGATGGACGGGAAAATTTCAGATGATGATTACGTTTTTGTAAAGCTGAAGTCGAAAAAAGGGTTGGATTCAACAGCAAAGGCAACCTATCTGGAAAATTATGTTCCGAAATGTGGAGTCACCGGAATTGAAAAAAACGTAGACTCGCTAGCGCAATATGCGGCAGGGGGTCTAGAACTAAGACGTTTCCTGGCTGATAATGTCAAATACCCTCAAACCGCTATGGAATATGAGTTTTCGGGTAGGGTTTACCTTATCTTTATTGTGGACGAAATGGGAAAAGTGAGTTGCGTTGAAATAGCTAAATCAAGCGGGGAGGAAAACGTAGATAAAGAAGGTTTAAGAGTCACAAAAATACTTCCTGAATTTAAACCGGCTCTGAAAAACGGAGTAGCGGTAAAATCAATTTACATGTTACCGATTTCGTTTATTCTTCAATAAAAAATTTACTTTTTGCCGCGCACGGTAGCGCTTTCCTCCAATTGATTGATCCGTGCTTGCAAATCGGCCACTTGTTGCGAAAGCAAGATGATTTGTTCACCCATGGCATTTTTGTAGATCAAACCGTCTTCACCAATATTAGCCAGCGATTCCAAACCAAGCAATTCAATCGGATCTTTGTCTAAGATGTTCGCAATCTGAAACAAACGCGAAACGGTAATGTCGGTAACTCCTCGTTCAATGTTGGAATAAGCGGCGTTTGTCAACCCCAATTCGGTTGCTACATTTTCCTGACTCAAACTCTTTGTTAATCGAGCCATTCTAATACGGATAGCGATCTCCTCTTTCATGACCCTAAAAGTAAGAGCCGGAGGTTTATGAGCCGTCGAGCCAAAATGGAATAAAGTCAGTTTAAGTAGACTTCATTCACTTTGATTTGTTTTCCGATAGTTGGAATGCGTTTTCTACGCTTTAGACTTAATAACTTGAAGTGGCACCACCTACGTGTTCGATCGGATGCCAGGTCGTTTTAAGCTCTTGTACGTCGGTAATGAAATACGGATTTTCAAGCGTTGCGTCTGCAAAATTGTGGTTGTAAATCACAATGCGTTTCACGTTCACAATAGCTCCTGCTTCCAATTGAGTTGCGTGCTCTTTGTTTCCGCCGGCATAAATTACCGCATTGATATCCATGTGCGAACCAAACTGATCCACTAATTCCGTTTCTTTTCCGGTAAGAATGTTCACCACGCCACCTGGTAAGTCCGACGAATTCAATACTTCAGCAAACGTAACAGCGCACAACGGTAACGATTCCGAAGCCAACACAATACACGTATTTCCACCGGCAATAACCGGCATAATTACCGACACCAAACCAATAAGCGAAGTGTCTTGCGGAGCAATAATTCCTACAACTCCGGTTGGTTCATAGGTCGAGAAGTTAAAATGCGACGTCGCCACCGGATTCACTGCGCTGAACACTTGCGTGAATTTATCGCACCAACCGGCATAATACACAATTCGGTCGATAGCAAGATTTACCTCTTGTGTAGCTTTTGCGGTTGTTGAACCTTGTTTTATCAATTCGGCTACAAATTGTTCGCGTCTGCCTTCCAGCATTTCAGCGATGCGGTAACACACCTGACTGCGATTAAAGGCCGAACGTTCCGACCAACTTCCAAACGCTTTGCGCGCAGCAACCACCGCATTGCGCAAATCTTTCCGCGACGACAAGCACATATTGGCCAAAGGCTGCCCTTTTTTATCCAACGGTGAATAATATCTCCCCGACTCGGTTCTGGGAAACTGCCCACCGATGTAGATTTTGTATGTTTTTAGTATTTCCAAACGTTCCATGTCATTGAATTATAAATTGTGGAATTATGAATTATCAAGATGATCGTTTTTTCCAGGTGGAATTTGCCTTTGTCTTCATTGAGATCGATCGAATGATTCTCAATAATTGATTGGCTTCATCATGTAATTCTATCATATCGTTTTGTTCCTCTTTTAATAGTGCCATCAATAGTTCAAGCCAATAAATACTTTCATCACATTCTTTTTGACAAATGCTGAGTTTATGAATGAAATCAGCCTTGCTTTCCGCATTTCGAGCTTCTCGCATATTTGCACCGACTGAGGTGGCTGATCTTATTAGTTGTCCTGTTAATATGTATTCTTTATGTTGTTCTTTAATTCGTATACAATTGGTTACTGTAGCTAAAGCAAATTGAAACGTTCTTTCACGAATATCTTGTTGTTTTGGAATCATCTTTTTTTGATCTTTCCATTCAAGTTAATAAGAATTATCATTTAAAAGAAAGAAGAAACTCAAAAAAATGTTGATTCCTCTTTATAATTGATAATTCTACAATTTATAATTTTTTCAATTAATCTCTAGTTCTCCACTTTCAAATACGCCCCCAATCCGTGCAATCCGCCTTCTCTGCCGAAACCACTTTCTTTGTAGCCGCCAAATGGTGAAGTAGGATCGAATTTGTTATACGTATTGGCCCAAATAACACCGGCTCGAAGCTTGGTTGTAAGGTTGAAAATACGAGAACCTTTATCTGTCCAAACACCCGCTGCTAAACCGTAAGGCGTGTTGTTTGCTTTTTGAATGACTTCGTCGATAGTGCGAAAAGTTTGAATGGTTAGCACCGGCCCGAAGATCTCTTCTTGCGCTATGCGACTCGATTGTGCTACATCGATGAACAAGGTCGGTTTGCAGAAAAAGCCTTTTTTAGGTAACGTACAGCTACTTTCAAAAATGGTGGCACCTTCTTGTTTCCCGATTTCAATGTACTTGCGAATGGTCGTCAATTGATCTTTGGAATTGATGGCACCAATGTCGGTGTTTTTATCCAACGGATCGCCTACATACAAGGTTTCCAAACGGTCTTTCAATTTTTGAATCACTTGATCGGCTACCGATTCTTGCACAAACAATCGCGATCCGGCGCAGCAAACATGTCCCTGGTTGAAGAAAATTCCGTTTACAATTCCTTCTACAGCCTGATCAATCGGCGCGTCATCAAAAATAATGTTGGCCGATTTTCCACCCAACTCTAACGTGAGTTTTTTTCCGGTTCCAGCCACTGCTTTTTGAATCAACTTTCCAACGTTGGTAGAACCCGTAAAAGCAATTTTATTCACATCAGGATGATTGACAATGGCAGCCCCTGTATCGCCGTAACCGGTTACGATATTCACCACGCCTGCAGGTAAACCTGATTCGTGAATGATTTCCGCCAACAGCATGGCCGTTAGTGGCGTAGTTTCGGCAGGTTTCAATACAACGGTATTTCCGGTAGCCAAAGCTGGTGCTATTTTCCAGGCAGCCATCAACAACGGAAAGTTCCACGGAATGATTTGTCCGGCAACACCAAGTGCACTCATTTTCCGGTTTGGGAAAGCATAGTCGAGTTTGTCTGCCCAACCGGCGTAATAGAAAAAGTGATTACATGCCAACGGAACATCCACATCGCGTGATTCGCGAATGGTTTTGCCGGCGTCGAGCGATTCTACAACTGCTAGTTCGCGTGCTTTTTCTTGCATCAAACGCGCAATCCGGTAGATGTATTTTCCGCGTTCTTTTGCCGTAAGCTTCGACCAAACGGTTTCGTAGGCCTTGCGCGCAGCTTTTACGGCTTTGTCAACATCTGCTTCCGATCCGTAAGCCACTTCTGCGATCACCTTTTCGGTCGCCGGGTTGCTTGTTTCGAAATACTTACCAGAAGTTGGAGCTACAAATTGTCCGTCGATGTATAAATCGTAGCGCTTTTTCAACTGCACGTGTGAGGTGCTTTCCGGACTGGGAGAATAATCCCAACCGCCTGAAAAATCGAATGCCGGAGTTTCTTTATGTTTGTTTTTTGCCATGTTCGTTTCGTTTATCGGAAGCTAGATTCTTCCGTTATCAGTCGATGGAGAAATAATCAGCCGATTGATACTGCCCTGTTTCTTGTTTCATAATCTGCATCAGCACATCATTGGCCAATGAACTTGCTCCGAAGCGGAACCACTCATTGTTGAGCCAGCCATTTCCGAGTGTTTCTTTTACCATCACGAGGTTGTGCAGTGCCAATTTCGAATTGGAAATGCCACCGGCCGGTTTCATACCCACTTTCACCCCTGTTGTTCGGTAAAAATCCTTGATGGCGCAGAGCATGGTATACGTTACCTGCATGGTAGCTGCGGGTTGAATTTTTCCTGTTGACGTTTTGATGAAATCGGCACCTGCATACATAGCAATATCGCTTGCGCGACGCACTTGGTCGAGTGAAGCCAATTCGCCTGTTTCGAGAATTACTTTCAGTCGTGCCTTGCCACACGCTTCTTTGATCGTAGCTATTTCGTCGAATACAAAATTGTAATCACCGGCCAAAAATTTACCACGCGAAATCACCATATCAATCTCATCAGCTCCGTGTTCCACGGCATACAACGTATCTGAAATTTTAATTGCCATAGGTGCTTGTCCGCTTGGAAAAGCCGTTGATACCGAAGCGATTTTTACGCCTGAATCACCGACAGCTTTTTTGGCTTCGGCAACCATCGAAGGATACACGCAGATAGCGGCAACTGTTGGCAATCCGGGAAGAACATCGTGTAAATGTTGTCCTTTGTAGCACAATTGGCGCACCTTTCCGGGCGTATCTTTTCCTTCCAGCGTAGTGAGGTCAATCATGTTGAGCACCATTTTCAAGCCCTGCATTTTTGCTTCATTCTTGATGCTTCTTGTCTGAAAACGGGCTACACGTTCTTCCACACCTACTTTATCAACCGAAGGCGATAACCGAAAGTCGGGAACGTTTTTATGTGTTTTGTTTGTCGTCATATTCTTGACACAATGGTCTATGATTCAAAGATAGGAAAGAGTGGCAAAGATCGTGTCACTTTGGTTAAAGTTCTGGTGCTAAAAGGAATTAGTTGGCTTATCTCGACTAGTCTATAATATTGTTTACCACGAATACACGAATTACGGCTCGCCTAACGGACTCGCTTTTTTTTAATGCTGTTTTATTATTATTGGTAAAAAGGGGAATAGTTGCACAACATTCAGCGCGTCCGTTAGGCGCGCATCAGCCTTAGGCTGGCGTGAATTCGTGGGAGACTTTTATTGGATATGCAGGTGAGCGAATAATCGCTCATTTACAGATAAGTTTATGGAACTTGTTACTTTTCCACACCCCGACCTTGACTTGGGAAACAACTCAGAAAGATGAAATTTTCATCTAACCGATTGCACATGTGCAACTCCTTTGCGCTCTTTGCAACTTTGCGTTGAAAAATTGTTAACGGAGAGACACAAAGAGGGTGCAAAGATTTTAATCGTATTGAGAGTGGGTTGTGATGGCCTGCATTGAACCGATAGCAAAAGCCCTCAATTTATTCCCTACCTTGTTACTTTTCCACCACACTGGCATTGACTGGGGACAACACACGAACGATGAGATTTTCATCTAACCTGTTGCACATGTGCAACTCCTTTGCGTCTCTGTGCCTCCGCTGGAGCTTGTGCCATCGCTAAAGCTACTGGCGACATGCGATTAGCACAAGTGTTGCGTTGAAAAATGGTTAACGCAAAGTTGCAAAGGGCGCAAAGATTTGTATTGCGGACTGCGTCGCAACTATTCGTTATGGGTATTGTCGGTTGTGATGGCCTGCATTGAACCGATAGCAAAAGCCCTCAATTTATTCCCTACCTTGTTACTTTTCCACCACACCGGCATTGACTGTAGAAACAACTCAGTAATTATGAAAACGATTTTAACCCTTATTGCATGCAGTATCTCCTGGATGATTTTCTCACAATCCACAGCTCCGTTGGATGTAAAAGTGCTCAGTGAAAGCGGAAAACCGTACGCAGGAGACAAGATCTACTTTGTAGGTCAAACATCCAAAACGTCCTTTTCAGGTATCACCAATGCTTCGGGTAAATTTCACATTGAATTGCCGGAAGGAGATGTGTATGACATCCGTATTATGAGCATAGGTGATGAATTGGAATACAACACACTTGAGATACCGACATTAAAAGAAGGCGAACGATATGAAACCATGGAGTTGGAAATCATGTACGAAGCCGCGAAAAATTTCACCTTAAACAACCTGCAGTTCGACACCGGAAAATCGACCATAAAAACCATCAGTTTTTCCATTCTGGACAATGTAGCAGAATTGATGTTGTTAAAACCGACCTTAAAAATTGAAATTGCCGGACATACGGATAGCGATGGCGATGACGCGGCCAATCTGGTGTTGTCACAACAACGGGCAGATGCGGTAAAGCAGTACCTGATCAAGAAAGGAATTGCTGCCAGCCGAATGACTGCAAAAGGTTATGGAGAATCGCGCCCGGTGGCAGATAACACGTCCGCGACAGGGAAACAACAAAACCGTAGAACGGAAATCAAAATTCTGTAATTTTTTTGTGGTAACAATGTTGTAGGCTCGGGACGCATCCCGAGCCTATGGTTTTTCACAAAAAAAAGACCCGCGATTAATCGCGGGTCTACAATGAATTTATTTAAGAAATTGAATCGTATTAGGCTTTCCCTAATTGATGCAACAATCGTAAATGCTGAATAATTGCACCACCGAATGTACGGTGATAATGATAAGGCACACCAAATTCTTGTGCTGTTTTGCGAACAATTCTGGAAATTTTCGGATAATGAATGTGCGAAATATCCGGGAATAAATGGTGTTCAATTTGGTAGTTCAAACCACCCACATACCACGTAAATGCCGGATTCCAACGAGAGAAATTAGCCGTTGTCATCATTTGGTGTTTCGCCCAGCTGATTTCTTCGTTTTTGTCAACATACGTTTCTTTGGTCAAGAATTCCGTTTCAGGCATTACGTGTGCAATTTGGAATACAAATGCCAGAATAGATCCACATACGAAATGCATCGTGAAGAATCCGATTGCCCATTGCCACCAGGTAATGTCCATTACCAACATTGGAATCAAGGCAATGTATACGTAATAAGCCAATTTCGAAACAATCAGGTAGGAAAGTGATTTTCCAAGACTTGTGTTTTGCGATTTCAACAAACCGTTTTTGTGGTAACGCACCAATTGCATGAAGTCTTTGTTGGTCATCCATGAAAGAGTCATCAAACCGTAGAAGAACCAAGCATAAAACACTTGATAACGGTGCATTTTTTTACGTGGTTCGTTTGGTGAAAAACGCAATACGCCAACCGGAGCAATGTCTTCGTCCATGTCGTGTACATTCGTGAAACTATGGTGCAACACGTTGTGTTGAATGCGCCAGTTGGTGCTATTACCGCCCAAAATTTCCATGGAAAAGCTCATAGCGCTGTTGACCCATTTGTAGCGAGAAAACGAACCATGATTAGCATCGTGCATAATTGAAAGACCGATTCCTGCCATTCCAACACCCATGATTCCGGCAAACAAGAACAATGCCCAAGTGTTGTCAATAACGCCGAAAATCATTAAAAAATAAGGAACAAGGTAAAGAGAGAACATTAAAGGAACCTTCAAGAGGATACGCCAGCTACCGTATTTCTTTAGGTTGTTTGTTTTAAGGTATTCATCGACGCGCTGAGAGAGTTTTTTGGAGAAAGCGTCACTTTTTGTGAGTTTTATATACTGCATAATCGTTTGAAGCACAAGGAAAATAAGAGTGCCTCGAAAACAAAGATAATCATTCTAAAATGGCATCCGTTGTGTTTTTCGACGAATTCTCACATTCCTATGTGAAAGCATTGTTTATCAGCTACTAAGCAATTGTTAAAATTACTTTCCGTTCCAATTGGTCATGGTAAGTCCTAATCCGATTGTGGCAAAACTTTTAATGAATTCGGTGGCTGTTTCGATGCGTTCGGTGAGGGTTTCGCGTTCTTCCGATCCCCATTCGCCCAAAACGTAATCAACTTGTTGTCCTTTGTGAAAATCGTTGCCTACTCCAAAGCGAAGTCGCACGTATTCGGTGGTATTCAGGGTAGCTTGAATGTCTTTAAGTCCGTTGTGGCCGCCATCACTTCCTTTTCCTTTCATGCGCAATTTCCCGAATGGAAGCGCCAAATCGTCGGTAATCACCAACAGGTTTTCACGTGGAATTTTTTCCTGCTGCAAGTAATAATTAACCGCCTTTCCGGAAAGATTCATGTACGTTGTCGGTTTTACCAAAATCAACGTTCGTCCTTTGAATTTTACTTCTGCCTTTTCAGCTACTTTTTGCAGTGAAAACGAACCTCCGAGTTCTTTTGCAAGGGCTTCAACTACTTTGAAACCAATGTTGTGACGTGTTTCTACATATTTTGCTCCGGGATTCCCAAGGCCGACTATCAGGTATTTCATCAGATGACTTTTGCGGTGCAAAGATAGGAATGCTGACGGAAAGTTGTTTGCGGAAGTAAAAAGATAGGGCAGGTAGCAAAATGGCGTTATCAACTATTCGCTCGTAGAGCTAACGTTGAAGAAATTCAGCTAAATTCTCTTTGTATTTACGACCGATAGGAAGCGATTTATTGTCGCGCAACGAGACCTTCAGACTGCTTGAGCGAACAATGAATTTCGGGTTCACGATGTGCGATTTGTGAATGCGAACATGGGTTTCTTTTAACAATTCTTCCAATACCGAGATACTGATTCGCAGCAAAAGCGGTTTCGAATCGTCTGAATTCAGTTCACAATAATTTCCGCTGGCTTCTACATGGACCAGTTTTGAGACATTAATGGTAACATTTTCAGATTCCACCGGAATATCCAAAAACGTATCTCCCTTCTCGGTTTTATTGTTGAGTTTATACAGCGCCAACTGCAGATTGGCAACCAACGTTGGCTTATCAATTGGTTTTATCAGGTATGCCTGCGGATTGGTTTTGATCGCTGCTTCAAGGGTTTCCATATCGCTGAAGGCGGTAATAAAAATAAATGGTTGCCCGGTTTTTTGGGCGATGTATTCACCGATACGCACACCGCTCATGCGTTCGTCGAGATTGATGTCGAGCAACACTACATCCGGTTTTTCGATGTGTAACTTTTCAATGGCTTCAATACTATTTTTGGCGATCCCGCAAACGGTAAATCCGGTCTCAATACAGGTTTCTTTGATAAACTCTGCAATGATCAATTCGTCTTCGCAAATAAGAATTTTCATTCGTTTTAGTATAAAGGGATTTTCAGGAACCAGCGTGCTCCGTTGTCATTTTTCCATTCAGTTGTTCCGCCAATTTGTTCCATCAATAACTGAATCGCTTTTACGCCGAGCGAATTATTGGTAGCAGGGTCGAAGTCAGTTTTGAAACCCTCACCGTTATCATTGATTTCAATCAGTAAGCGGTTGTCTATTTTAATGAGTATAATTCGAATGGTGAGCTCTTCCTGATTGGTGTGCTTGAGCGAGTTGAAAATAATTTCGTTGACGGTAAGTCCGATGGGAATGGCTTTGTCGATCGGAAGTAGCGCAGTTTCACCTTCGCAGAGAAAGTCAACATCAATTACACTGGCCGTTCCGATGATTGATTCACCAAGATTTTGCAGGTATTGAATTAGATCAACCAGCTCGTTTGTCTGTTCGCGATACAACATTTCATGTACCATTGCCATGGCATTGAGTTTCATTTCCGATTGCCGTATAAAGTACTCGATGCTTTGATTACCGGCATATTTTTCCTGCAGACGCAAGAAACCGATCACGAGCTGAAAGTTGTTTTTGACACGATGATGAAGTTCTTTGAAGAGGAATTCTTTATCGTGAATAAGCTCGCTAAGCTGAATATTGTTGGTTTCCAGTTCGTTTGATTGCGTTTCAATGCGTTTTTTGGCCAGTGAAAAGCGGTACATAAACACAAAAACAATGATGAGCAAGATCACAACAATGAGTAACACATAACTGATCCAATCACGCTGTTGACGGGCTAATTGTTTGCGTTTGGTCTCGGCAATTTTTTCCTTTTCAATTTCCTTGGTTTGATAATCGGCCAGATTTTGGGCAAGTTCCCTAGAGTAAATTTGGGTATTGAGCTGAATGCACTTGTTTTTGTAATCAAATGCCTGATCGTACAATTTGTGAGTTAACAAAGCGCGTGCACATTCGGTATACAGGTAAAAAAGTTCGTTTGAATTAATGGCAAACTGAGCCTGTGAAACCATTGTATCGCAAAGTTCCGGTAAATTGGAAACACCGAAAAGATGGAATACCCGTTTTTGTGCCGGAGATTCGGCGGGTAAACTCCGAATGTATTTGGCATACAGCGCAAAGGAATACAATTTGTTTTTTTTCTCGGTGTAGAGTGAATGCAGAAGACCTTCAATCAACTGTTCATCGTAATTTCCTTTGTAAATCAATGCATCGATCAAGTGTTCGATAGTAGGGCCGTAAAAATCGCTTTTGTGCTTTAGGTGTTTTTCTAACGCAATACTTTCCAAACAGTTTTCGATGTATTCTTCCAATTTATTCTCTGTAATCAGAATACTGGAGTAATAGTATTTGGTGCAGATATAAAGCACGGTATCCTCTAGACGCAGCGCAGTTTGCTGATCGGCCAGATTCAATTTTTTGCAGTGATCTATTTTACCCTGAATCATGCCCAATACCAATTCGTGATTATGCAGAAGAACAGTTGCTTTCTGTACGTCAGGGTTTTTCGGATTGAATTGGTTCACATATTTCCTTAATTCATCATTCATCCGGGTAGCTTTCGCCAAAGAAAGTTCGTTGCGGAGGTTGGTGATTTGGATTTCTTTGATGCGGATGAAATTCAGGTTTATGGCAGATTTATTGTCGGGGGTTTTTACATACGCATTGATGAAACGATCCAGTTTTTCGTATTCCGGTTTACCGCTAATGTCAATGTGCTTGATGTAATTGAGAAAATCGGTATAATACGCTTTTTGCTCAACAATTCTGCTCAATGATTTTACATAATAGTTGGAATGATCCAATGACTTCAGTTGCACGGCAGCTTGTTGAAATTGATCGTTTAGGAGCTGATGTTCAATTTTTTCAATGGTTTCGTTTCCCCGACAAGAGAAGTGAAGGGTAAGACTTACCAAGACAGTTAGTAGGGCTGTTTTCATTGTTTTTGGGAGATTTCCTGGTTGGGAATAGTGAGGATCCATTGAGCTCCTTTTTTGATTTTCCATTCGCTGGTTCCGCCAATTTGTTCCATTAATAGTTGAATGGCTTTTACGCCTAAAGAATTGCTGGTTGCCGGATTAAAATCAACTGGAAAACCGTCGCCATCATCGGTGATTTTAATCGAAAGATGGTCATCGGTTTGGGCAGTAACAATGCGAATCGAGAGCTCTTCCTGACCTGCATGTTTTAGTGAGTTGAAGATAATTTCGTTGGTGGTTAGTCCGATGGGAATGGCTTTGTCAATGGGGAGAAAAGCGGTGTCGCCTTCGCAGAAAAATTCCACGTCGATTACACTTGCTGTTGCGATGATCGATTCGCCCAGATTGTAAAGATATTGGCGAATATCCACCAACTCGTTTGTCTGCTCACGGTATAGCATTTCGTGTACCATCGCCATCGCGTTTAGCTTCATTTCCGATTGACGAATAAAATGCTCGATGCTTTGGTTTCCGGCATATTTTTCCTGCAAACGCAAGAAACCTACCAGGAGCTGAAAGTTGTTTTTAACGCGATGGTGTAGTTCTTTGAACAGAAATTCTTTGTCGTGAATAAGCTCTGCCAACTGAAGATTGTTGTTTGTCAGTTCGTTCGATTGCACTTCAATGCGTTTTTTTGCCAGTGAAAACCGAACCGATGATAAAATAGCAATGAGCAACAAAACACCGATAATAATGAGAACCACAACCAGATAACCAAGTTGTTTTTTGCGAACAATCCGATCGTTTTCCAACGATTTTTTTTCGAGGTTCAATGATTTTCGTTCGGCATTTCCACGTGCAATTTCCTGTTCTTTTTTTGTGGATTCATATTTTTCCTCCAATTCGGCAAGTTCTTTAGAATAACGAAGTTCATGTTGCCGTTCTACTTCTTGCAAAAGCTTGTGTGTGTGATGAAGCGCTTTTTTGAAGTTCCCTGTTTTTTCATAAACATTCGCCAACACCTGATGGATTTCTTTCTTTCTATTGGCTAAAGCGTCAAACGAATCGATCCAGCTCAAAATGTCTTCACCGGCTACGATCACTTTCCGGTAATCACCAATGCTGTAATATTCGTGAAAAAGGGTAATTAATAGGTTGTTGTATTGCTGGGGAAATTGATTCTTAACAATTGCAATTGCTTCATTGTAATGTTGAATGGCCGATTGATGATTACCTAAAATAGAATGTGAAAAACCGAGTTCGGAAAGCAATGCTGCGTTTAAGTCGCTCATTGCCGGATTCCTGGTATTGACAAGCAAAGAATCGATTAATTGTAATGCCCTCTTGGCATAGTGATTGTTCTTTTCGGAGACGGCCAATTGATTCAATGTCGCCGAATAACTTTTCAGATAACGAGTTTTCATCCAATCGCTGGTGCATTCACTCAAAAACGGCAATCCACTTTCCAGAATTTTTTTTGATTGTCTGTTATTTCCGAGATCTTGATAGATATTCGCCCGAAAATCTTTGATAAATAAAATGAGGAAAGCGTCTTTGTATTCTATAGCAAGTGAATCGGCTTTCAACAGTTCCTTCAAGGCATCATCATCTTGATACAAATCGTACAAATTGAGTCCTTTTAAATAATGCAATCCAACATGTGCAAGTGTTTTTCTTGGACCCGAATAAGTAAACTGCTTGTTGATTAGCCGATTGCTCATTGTGTACTTTTCTTGCTCACGAAGCTGAACGGCTTTTATGAAATTGTAGGCAATCGATTCGCGCGTATTCTTCTTGTAAGTAACCGTATTGGGTAGATCATCTTTGAATCGGTAAGCGTAATAATAATCGATAAAAAGAGAATCAAATTGGATTTTTTCACCCTTGATTTGAATAGTTCCCTGAGAAAATCCGGAAAATTGAAGGGCTAAAACTAAAAGGAAAAGAAGCCGTTTTTTACGCATTCTGGTACTACTGTTGGTGTTTTTCAAGCGGAAAATATTCTGTTTTGTAATGGGGTATTATCCGGTCGAAAGATCGTTTAAAAAAATCGATTAATGACCAGTTTTTGTGACAGGGAAGAAAGCGAACGGTGAATTCGTAGATAATGAAAGCGAGTAAAATTAATCGTACGGGCATATCTTTTTTACCAAAAATAACCGGAACGTATAGGACCATACCAATAGTAGTGATGAACAACGATTAATTGTGTTAAACTACCATGATTTCAATTTCGAACCTGACTTCGGATGACCAAGATTGCGATGCTTTATCCAAATAACAATGATCTTTCTAACTTTGTACCATGGTGAACAACGAACAACTCAAGGAAGTAAGTCAGCGAATTGCTGCTATTGCAGACTATCTGAAAATTCCTGAGAAACAGATGCAACTCAAGGAAGACGAATTGAAAACGCAGGATCCGGGCTTTTGGGATGATGCCAAAAAGGCCGAAGAATCCATGAAAGCTATCCGGACTTTGAAGTTTTGGATCGATTCGTATTCCCACTTGAAAACGCAATACGACGACTTGGAAGTATTGATCGAGTTCTCGAAAGAAGGAATGTCTGAAGAATCGGAATGCGAAGAAGCGTATCGCAAATTGTTGGCCGAAGTTGAAGAAGTGGAGTTGAAAAACATGCTTTCAGGCGAAGAAGATAGTTTGAGTGCTGTACTTCAGATTACGGCCGGAGCTGGTGGAACCGAAAGTTGTGACTGGGCGTCGATGCTCATGCGGATGTACATGATGTGGGGACAGAAAAACGGCTATAAAATTACCGAACTCAACTACCAGGACGGCGATGTGGCCGGTGTAAAAACCGTAACGCTCGAATTTGACGGACAATTTGCATTCGGTTACCTGAAAGGCGAAAACGGAGTTCACCGCCTGGTTCGTATTTCACCATTCGATTCCAACGCCAAGCGCCACACCTCGTTTGTTTCCGTTTACGTTTATCCGTTGGTGGATGACAACATTGAGATTTACATCAATCCTGCCGATTTGTCGTGGGATACCTACCGTTCGGGTGGAGCAGGTGGACAAAACGTAAACAAGGTTGAAACAGCCGTTCGTTTGCGTCACGCGCCTTCCGGAATTATCATTGAAAACTCCGAATCGCGCTCACAATTGGCCAATAAGGAAAAAGCCATGCAGTTGTTGCGTTCGCAGTTGTACGAATTGGAATTGCGTGCACGTTTGGAAAAACGCAACGAAATTGAAGCCGGAAAGAAAAAGATAGAATGGGGATCACAAATTCGCAATTACGTTATGCACCCTTATAAATTGGTGAAAGACGTTCGCACAGGCCATGAAACAGGCAATGTAGAAGCCGTAATGGACGGTGATTTGAATGAATTCCTGAAAGCTTATTTGATGACCTACGGAAACTAAGAACCAATTTCACTTAATTTCAAACAAATGAACAGGTTCTAAGCACTTTTGTGTATTTTCGGAATGGTCGAAAAATGAGAACATTTCTGTTGACATGCGCTTTTAGTTGGGTTGTTGTTCTGGGAACAGCACAGAATAATCGCGATCAATTGTCGCAGGCCGAACTCGAAAAACAAGCATTCGAACAATTGGAGTCGGGGAAAGGCGATCCTTCCGAAGCGGCATTGCTCATTCTCCAAAAAGCCGGTAATCAACCGTCAAAATATGTCATCAACGCCAATACCATTTTAGGAATCGTCCATAAAAATCGTGGACACTACATTTCGGCGCTCGAATACTATATCAAAGCCTTGGATGCTTCCGAACAACTGGGTGATAAAGGCCGCATTTCGGCTTCGTTGAACAATATCGGCATCATGTACGTGCTTCAGGAAAATTATTCCAAAGCCATCTATTACTTCAACCGCTCGCTGAAACTCGAAGAGAACCTCAACCAGCCTCTACAGAAATCCATTCGACTTTTTAACCTGGGCGATTGTTACAAAGAACTGGAGCAATACGACGAAGCCCTGGGTTATTACACCAACTCATTGCTGATCGAGAAAAAGGAAAAAAACAAGCTGGGCATCGTTTATGCCGAATTGGGAATTGCTGATGTATACACGCATACCAACCGTTTGACAGATGCAAAAGTCACCTTGAATAAAGTGCAGGAACTATTGCCCAACGCCGACTTGGAAGCAGAGCTGCTGTTTTATAAACTTACCGGTGAAACCGCCATGGCAGAAAACCGGTTTACCGAAGCAGAAAGTTCACTCAAAAAGGCCGAACAGTTTTCGTGGAAACACGATTTGAAAAATCAACTCTTGGATATTTATCAATTATTAGCACAATTGTATTCCACCAATAATCAGGCAAATCAAGCCGTTGTGTATTATCGGAAATACATTGAAACAGCCGAACAATTGCAGAATAATTTTGTTAAGAACCAACTCGAGGACTTGACGTATCAAAACAAATTGAAGCGCAAACAACTCCAGATTCAATACTTGAAAGAGCAACAAACCTTAGCTGAAAAAAACGCCAAAGCCATGCGGGAATTGCGGAAATACGATTGGAAAATCATGATTTTTAGTGTATTTGCGCTACTTGCTGTGATTACGGTGGTATTTATCGGAGTTAGAAAGTTAGTACAAGTCAACAAATGAAATTAACAACCCGACATAACGCAATCTTATCCGGTGTCTTCGGGGTTTACCTCTTTCTGATTCTGCGTTTTTTCGGTATTACGGGTTTCTTTGAAACAACGTTCAACCACGATTTACTGTTGTTGGTTGCAACGCTTTCTATGGCCGGTTTGACCTTCGTTGGTTTGACAATCAGTAGAAAACGCCCGGCGCATCAGCTGAAATGGTGGTATGCGACCGCTTTTTTACTTCCGGCATTCATCGTTTCACCGTTGTTGATGATCGTTGCCTCCATCGACAGCCTTTACCTGGCGGCCTACTTTAGCGGCTTTTTGGTGGTTTCGTTCATACCTGCCGTTTTTGTGATTTTGTATGCTGTGTACCTTGATGCGCAATTGCTACTCAAGCGCAGATTATCCGTGAATGTTCCCACTTCGCAAGATCCTGCTGTTCCTGCAGAGGCACTTTTAACGCTTGAAAACACCAAAGGCAGAACGCGTTTGGAAGTTCCTGTTTCGTCCATTATCTGTTTCGAAGCCAACGATAACTATGTGGTGATTTACTTTGAAGACGCTTCCGGTAAATTGAATAAAAAGATGGAACGCCTGTCAATGCGCAGAGCCGAAGAATTAATTTCCGGGTACGCCGAGAACTTCATTCGGGCACACAAATCATTCCTCGTAAACAAACAATTTATTCTGGATGTAAAGGGTCGTGCACAAGCCTATCGCCTTCAGGTAAAACACCTTGATGAGCTTATTCCTGTTTCCAGAAGGTTAACAATTCATGAAATAACGGGTTAACACTTCGCCACTAAAAGTTAACTGTTTGCCCCTAAAAACGGCGCTTCACAACCAATTCTAACTGCTTACGGCAAAGATTTTCAGGCTATTCAAACTTGCTCTAGTTTCGTGGTGTTCATATACGTTGTATGACTTAACAGTTGCATCATGAAACACAAAGTTGAATTGAAATCGGTAAAAGGTCAGTTGCTTGTAACATGCTTGTGTATGTTAACGCTGGCATTTGATGCCACAGCTCAGTTGACGATCAATAATACGACGAATACAGTTTCACAATTAGTGAATGGAATCTTGGTTCCTTCCAGTGGTGGAACAACCGTTTCCAATATTGCATTCAGTGGCGTTTACAATCAATCATCGCGTTATCAGGTTGGTTATTTTTCAACCGCCGGAACTACTGCAACGCAAATGGGATTGAGTTCGGGAGTTGTACTGACAACAGGTCACACGAGTGAACTTCCTTTAACACTAGGCGTTGACCCGAGAGCATCTCAATACACACGTAATTACGTGAGTTGCACTACCGGTGAAGTGCGCAAAGGAGGAACCTGTCCAAACGTTCAAAATGATTTAAATGTTCTTTCAGGTGGAGGCACTTACTACAACACGGCCATTTTGGAATTTGATTTTGTTCCCGTTTTAGGATCGGTTTCGTTCCGGTATATATTCGGTTCAGAAGAATATTCAGACAATAGCGGACTGATCAATTATCAGTGTTCCGATTACAGTGATCGTTTCGGGTTTTTATTAAGCGGTCCCGGCATTTCAGGTGGACAAGGATATACCAACGATGCGAAAAACATTGCACGTTTGAGCAACGGATCTATCGTTTCAATCAATTCGGTGAACAATGGTGTGGTAGGTTCTTCAGGAGGCGGTCCGAGTGCTGCAAAGTGTTTAGCAGCTAATGCCGCGTGGGTAAACGGTAGCCCAACGGCAGACTATTTAGGCACAATTGATGGAACGCAGATGAACGGAAACACCCGTATTCTGACGGCTTATCAAAACGGACTGACTCCCGGACAAACCTACCACATCAAACTGATCATCATGGATTTAAGTGATGGTGGGTACGAAAGTGTGGTTTATTTGGAGGGCGGGAGTTTTACAACTTCAAGTTCGGGTCTTCCGGTTGAATTGACGGATTTTACAGGAGAATGCAGCTCGGAAAATGGTGTGGAGCTCAATTGGAGAACCGAAACCGAGCGCAACAACGATTATTTCCTGGTTGAACGGAGCGATGCCGCAATGGATTTCCAGGTAATCGATACGGTGCAAGGAAATGGCAGTACCAACCAGGTGAAGTTGTATTCGTATGCAGATAAAGCAGCTCCGTTCGGAACCAATTATTACCGTCTACGACAAATAGATTTCGACGGTAGATCAGAAGAATTGCCGGTAATCTCGGTAGACGCAACGTGTGAAATTGCGAATCCTAACGGAATTGAAATCGGATACGATCCGCGCACCAATCAATTGATCGTGTCATATGACGTAAAACATCCGGAAGATATGGTCTTAAACATTACAAATATGCTGGGTCAGCGCGTGGTAAACGTTGATTTCAGATTAGAGCCCACCAAGCATGTATTCCAGTATCAGCTTCCAAGCGATATGAGTGCCGGAATGTATGTGACAGAGGTCTTGAACGGTGTGATTTCCGTGCAATCAAAAATGATCAAATAATAGGTTAAACAGGTTCAAAAAGGTAAATCTACAGCTACTAAAAAAACAGAGTTACCTCGAATACAAGCCATTTAGGATAACAAGGATGGCTTGTATTTTTGAACCAAATGGATAAAAAATTAATTTAGTTTTGCTCCAAGAAATGAACACACATCGTACACATATTATTCTCATTAGCGTGATCGTCATTAGCGTGATCGTCATTGGTGGCAACACAATGGGATTGGTATAATTATACGTGAAGATAATTGAGAGCCGTTCCCACAAGGAGCGGCTTTTTTTATGCCCGGAAATTAAATTGAAACAAAGATGAAACAATTAGAAATGCGCGTAGCGCTAGTGCAAGTAATCGTCATTCGTGTCATTATTCCCACACGGGAGTGAGAAGGAAAATCTATACAACAATGTAGCCCTTCTCGCGAAAGCCGGAAGGGTTTTTTTATGTCAAAACAATCAATCAATATGAATTATTTCAACGAACAAACAGTGATTTTTAAAGATGGTGCTTTTGTATCGGCAAAAGAGGCCACTACAGATCTGTACAGTCAAACTCTTCATTACGGAAACGGCGTTTTTGAAGGAATCCGCGCTTACGATACTTCAGATGGAACCCGCATTTTTAAAGCGAAGGAACATTATGATCGCTTGCACTATTCTGCCCGCACGATGCACATCAATTTGCCGTATTCTTCCGAAGAATTGGAAGCAATTACCTACGAATTGCTGCACCGGAATAACCTCAAAGATGCTTACATCCGGCCATTGGTTTATCTGGGAAGCAACATGTCACTCACCCCGACCGATGAGGTGCATGTAGTGATCATGGCGTGGACCTGGGACAAATACCTAGGCGATCAACGGTTGCGCGTAACACTTTCGCCTTACCAACGCCCCAATCCGAAAGCGTGCCACGTAGAAGCGAAAGTGGTAGGTCATTACACCAACAGCATTTTGGCAACCACCGAAGCCAAACAACGCGGTTTTGATGAAGCCTTGCTCACCGACCAAAACGGTTTTGTTGCCGAAGGACCTGGCGCCAATTTTTTCTACGAAAAAGACGGAGTGTTGTATACACCGCCACTCGGAAATATCCTTTCCGGCATCACGCGAGCAACGGTTTTCGAACTGGCAAAAGAACTTGAAATCCGCGTGGAAGAACGTCATTTTACACCCGAAGAAATCAAAACCGCAGATGCAGCTTTTTTCTGTGGAACGGCCGCCGAAGTTGCCGGACTAGAAGCGTTCGACGACTACCAATTTCCCCTCGCATGGGAAGAATCGGTGAGTGATCTCATCCAGCGTCGCTATAAGTTGCGCGTGTCAGTAAACGAATATCAATCATTACATATCTAAGCTATGGAACTCAATAAATACAGTAAAACCGTCACGCAAGACGAAACACAACCTGCCGCCCAAGCCATGCTCTACGGAATAGGTTTTTCAGACGAAGATTTTCAAAAAGCCCAAGTGGGAATCGTGAGTACAGGTTACGAGGGAAACACCTGCAATATGCACCTGAACGGCTTAGCCAAAACGGTAAAAGAAGGCGTGCAAAAAAGTGATTTGGTAGGACTCGTTTTTCATTCCATTGGTGTGAGCGACGGCATTTCCAATGGTACAACCGGCATGCGTTTTTCGCTTGTTTCACGAGATGTAATTGCTGATTCCATTGAAACGGTAATGGGCGCGCAGTGGTACGACGGGTTGATCGCCGTAGTTGGTTGCGACAAAAATATGCCGGGTTCCGTTATCGCGATGGGTCGTTTGAACCGACCTGCCATCATGGTTTACGGTGGAACCATTCACTCCGGAAAATGGAAGAATGAATCGTTGAACATCGTTTCGGCTTTTGAAGCCCTCGGACAAAAAAGTGCCGGAAAAATGACTCCCGAAGATTTCAAAGGAATCATCCGCAATGCCT
>JBILJP010000041.1:0-20154 GCA_044377135.1 Fluviicola sp. | reverse complement strand
AAACTGCTCTGTGAAGACGGTAAAGCTTTAAAACGTAATTTTGAATCCATATATGGTGTAAGCACCATGAATTTACAAAATTCCTGGACCATATTAAAAGAGGCTGCCTAACTTTTTAGACAGCCTCGTTAAACCTAACTTTTACTACTATTTATAAAAATAACCACATGACATTTCGTCATGAACCTAAATTGATTGTGATTTGTGAATAAAACAACCAATACAAAAGTATGTTAGTAATAGTGTAATTAAAATACCTAATTGTAGGTGTTTTCTTTACGCTAGATTAGGCAGAATAACGCTAGAGCTATGGTAGAAATACACATCGAGCGATCGAAATAACGTGAGAAAAAATGCTATCTTTTTCAATCTCAGAGAATCTTTATTTCAAAAAAAACATTTAATTGGATCGATAAAAAACAATTCGCGAGATTCTTTTTTATTCCTACCAAGACAATTGTAATGCTTACCAACTTGCTCTACAACTCAATCAAAGTTATAAGGAACATTCTAAAACTATAAAAGAATATAGCTAAATTTGTACTTTACAAAGGTGTCTTATCAATAGTGATTTTGTTGTAAGACATAAAAAAGTGACATGAAGTGAACTTACAACATCATGAAGTCACCTAGCTATTACATGGGGTGAGATGGATTTTCGCGGGTTTAGGCGATTTTGGATTCGATATTTTTCTATCTTCTGAAAAGTTGGAAATATTCTTCTTTAAAGACAGCCTTAAAACCTCTCATCCAGAACAATAGAACTATTTATTTCTGCAGAATTTAAAAGAAACCATTCTCTACACAGAAAATGAATTGTCAAAACCGAATGTTCCAATAGCTTTAGAAATGTTGGAGCCGGATTTTTCAAAAGTTGAAAGGTAACTAAAGATATGTGTTTCTGTTAAAAAAAGTGCGGACACTTGCAGAACCGCACCTTACCTAACTTACTACAGATATGAATCATAATTTATAACGTGTACTGCTAACAATATAAATTTGCAAGTGTTTTCTCCTTACCGTTAAGTAATGTTAATCTTAGTCACTAAGATTTTACGTCACTATCACTAGTGATTTTGAAAAAAAGTGGCATGAAGTGACCTTACAACAACATGGAGTGACCTTGCTGTTACATGGAGTGAGATGGAGTTTTCGCGGGTTTCGGTGATTTACAAGTCCTACAAAAGCATAACAAAATAAACATTGTTGCGTTCTGAATGGTATGGAAGCACCATCACCTTATCGACAATTCGAAAACGAACAAAGGCAGTTCTATGAAAAGCTTAAGGAAAGCTATTCAAGACAACTGGAAAAAGCGAAAGACAAGGACTATGCATGGCAGTTTTTCATTCAGACATTGCAGGAAGAAAACAACCTGATTCCAAAGCATTCGCTGTATTTTGAAACGCTAAAATTCACCTATGAACACTTTGATAAACTAGGTTTTGAGAATCCACTACAATTAACCCTAGATCAATTGGACACCATCCGCGAACAGACCGAAAACGTTTTACATCAGGATTTTGCCTTGTATCAGACAAGATTAGAGCAATTAGAGCGTGTAAATTGGGTGTATTTGAATGCTATTGAGCAGGTTGGGATTTCCATCCTTTCACTATTTGATCAGGATACACGGTTAATGAAAGAATCAGTCGGTTCAGTTATTACGCGACTGGCAGCTTATGCAGCAGCAAAACAGTTGCTAACTGAACTTTCAACCGATATTGCCGAAGCAACCGACTCATTGGAACGACTCGGGCAACTCTTCCACACCAACCAATCCGGTGAAAGTCCATTCCTTACGCGCTCACAACAAGTATTGGTGTTTTATTACCTCATTCAGCTTCTCGGGAAACGAGCAGATCGAAATGTAAGCAAGAAAGCTGAATCCCTGCATCAGTTCTTAGGACTGCCATTCTCACAAATCACGCATTCTGAACTGTACAAAAAAATGCTACATCCGTTATCGTTTTCATCCAAAAGTGCAACCATCAAAAACCTGCAAATCGTTCGCGGGTTCTTTGAAAAAATGGGCGTCGATGATGCCTTTCTCCTCATTGACCATGATCGCGACCAGTTGAAAAAGGAGTTGGATAAAAAACGCTAAAAAGACTTGTTTCCCTCAACTTTTGTTAAAATTCAGGATTCAACAAAAAATTGGAGTACCCCAACTTTTTGTTGTTTTCTCCAACTGTTATACCATTGTAATAACTACCGTATGTGATACATAGACGTATGGAAATCATGTTGGTACTATTGGCAAATCGCGTTTGTCAATTCAGGTTCTAAGCTAACGGAATGACCACCTAAAGCAATGATGGAACCCAGGTAAAAAGTGCGGAAAGAAATAAGATCATTAAAATACTGGTTATTGGATGGAATCCCCCACCACAGAAAAGAAAATTTAAAAAGCGACTTCCGAGAAAGCGTAATCAGGGAAAGAGTAAACTGCCAGTACGATCCAATGAAAGTTCCAATTGAGAAGCGAGTGCTTGATGGCAACGAACACCCGCATGGAGACCTGAAAAATTATGGTTGGAAGGCAAGGTGAACCATCACTTTGCTATGATCGACAAGCGAAGTAATTGCGCAATTGTTTCAATGTTCGATTATAAAGACATTGGTTTCCCCTAAGCAGTGAAATAGTAAGCTGCTTTGGGGTTCATTGTCGAGGATTGCTGCAACCTGTTCCAATGGAACAAAAGGGTGATTTGTAGCATGAAGTTAGAGTCGGGTAATATCGGGTTTAAGCGCATAAATACTGTGCAATATCACTATTTATATTTAATTAACAATTTAGTTGATTGTGCTTTCACCCGGAATTACTTCATTGCAAAATCAATCGCTATGTTATCGATTGCAGAGTGCAGAAAAATATTGGGGAAAAAGTTCCAAAACTGCACGGATCAACAGATTGAAAAAATTAGGGAGCTGCTTTCCCAGTTCGCAAAAATGGAAGTAAAACGAATAACAAAAAGGAACAAATGAAACGCGCAATTCTCTATACCCGGGTGAGTACCGACGAACAAGCCAACTCAGGATATAGTTTAGGAGTCCAACATGCTCAGTTGGTGAAATACTGCGAAATGAAAGGAATTGAGATTGATAAACACTTTGTGGACGATCACAGTGCTAAATCATTCGATCGTCCACAATTCAAACAACTTTTAGCCTATGCAAAAGCAAGGCAAAAACACATCGATTATTTGTTTTGTGTTTCGTGGGACAGGTTCTCGCGCAACACCTCGGATGCGTATGAAATGCTCTCGCAGTTTGAGAAAATGAACATCGAAGTGCAGGCTATCATGCAACCGATAGATTTTTCTATTCCGCAGAACAAAGTAATGCTTGCAATTTATCTGGTGCTACCGGAAGTGGATAACGATTTACGAGCGATCAACATCAAAAAAGGGATTCACGGAGCAAGAAAGGAGGGACGTTGGACGTCAAATGCTCCGCGTGGCTACAGAATGGTGCGGGATGATTGTAACAAACCTTTGCTGGTTCCTCATCCGGTTCATAGCTATGCTGTTCAGTGGGCGTTTGAAGAAGTCGCCAAAGGATTACTTTCTCCGAATGAAATACGGATGCAAATGATCAAACTGGATTCGTATGTGTCCAAAAGCAATTTTTACACCCTACTCCGAAATCCTGTTTACGTTGGCAAAATTGTCGTACCAGCATTTAATGGTGAGCCGAAGGATATCATCGATGGTATACACGAAGCGATTGTCAGTGATGAAACATTTATCCGTGTTCAGAATATTCTGGAAGAGAAAAGCAAACGCCTGAACAGGAAGATTACCACCTTCCGGGATCGGAATGAACTTCCGTTAAGAGGGCTTTTAACATGTTCCAATTGTGGAAAGCATGTTACCGGTAGTGCATCGAAAAGCCGAAACGGGTCTCGTCACTTTTATTATCACTGTCTGCACTGTAAACAAGAACGTTTCAGAGCCGAAACAGTAAACTCCGAAATGGAAGAGCTTTTAAGCGCAATCCATATTATCGAAGAAGTGGATACACTTTACGCAGCTTTGATTGAGAAGGAACTAAAGCAGTCCAACAAAGCAACTGAACAGGATACCGCCAAATTGCAGGAAGATATCAAACGCTTTGAAGAACGAAAAGACAAACTGAAAGAAGATTTCATCAATGAGAAACTTTCAGCTTCTGATTACTCGGAATTGAAAGGTGATCTTGAGGCAAGAATCACTGCTTTACAGCTTAAAATTCAGGAATCAAAAGACCAAAAGAACGGGGTGAAAGAACAAGTGAACAAAGCACTGAAATTTATCCCAAATTTGCTTGAAAGGTACAGAAACAGTAGTGTACAGGAGAAAAAGGAAATCATTGGTTCTATTTTCCCAGAAAAATTTACTTTTCAGAACAACGAGGTTAGAACCACTTTTATCAATCACACCATCGCACTAATTCTCAACAGTAGTAAGGGTTTCACCAAAAGAAAAAGCGGACAAAAGAAGTATTTTACCTTTTTGTCCGCTTTGGTGGTGATGGACGGAATCGAACCGCCGACACATAGATTTTCAGTCTATTGCTCTACCGACTGAGCTACATCACCTAACCGTTCGGTCGCTTACCTTTGTTTGGTAGGCGGGTGCAAAGATAGCAATACATTTGGAAACGCCTAAAAAAATCTTCAATTTTTTTCTGAATCACTGTAAAATGCAGTGTATCTTTGTGTCGCATGATTCCCAATTCACACACGCTTGTTATCGACGCCGGAAACACCCGCATCAAAGTTGGGGTGTTTCATCATGCTGATTTGGAAGAAGTTCGCACCTATACAACCGATCAACTTTCAGCCCTCAAATCCTTCCTGCAAGAACACCGCGAGTGGCCCGCAATTATTGCGTCGGTAAAAGCGGATAAAGACACAAAATGGATCAAACAGTGGCTCAAAAATGCTGTTGTCTTCACAACCTCCATGAAATTGCCGCTCAAAATGGGCTACGAAACACCCCAAACCTTGGGCGTAGATCGTATTTGTAATGCCGTTGCCGGATTCCATATCGCTAAAGGAGCTTGCCTCACCATTGATGTAGGTACTTGTATAAAATACGATTTGGTTACTGCCGATGGAACTTATCAGGGTGGAAGTATTAGTCCGGGAATTGAACTACGATATCGTGCCATGCATACGTTTACCGGAAAATTACCGTTGATACAAGATGTAGTGGTCCCGCCGGTGACCGGAAAGAACACTTTAGACGCAATGCGAAGTGGTGTAATGCACGGAATTCGCAACGAAATGTTGGGTTTTATCGCCCATTACAGGGAGCAAATGCCCGAATTAACAATTTTTCTAACAGGTGGCGGTGCTAACTACTTTGATTTGGGTTTGAAAAATGGCATCTTTGCCGACGAAAATTTAACACTTAAAGGTTTGCAATTAACATTGGCACATTATGATATATAAGCTTTGTTTCATCTTTACTATCGGTTTCGCTGGTGTTAGTTATGCTCAACCTATTTCAACTTCACCTTTCAGCACACAAGGTATTGGTGAGTCGGGTGGATTGGAAGATTCACAATTCGGGGCTTATGGTAATTGCCGCGTTGCTATTTTTGATTCATCTACCGTAAACCTGTTCAATCCGGCAAGTTATACGGCGCTGGCCAAAGATCAGCCTTTGTTTACAATCGGTTTGTCCAGTCGTTTTTCTAATTACACGCTTGGTGATGCTTCCAGTAATGCAAAAATCATCAACTTCAATCAAATTACCATGGCACTTCCGTTGGGGAAACGTTTTGGTATGGCAATTGGTTTGCAACCTTTTAGCCGCAAAGGATACAGCATAGAACAAAAAGAATTCGACGGAACCGATAGCATCCGCTACACTTACAAAGGTTCGGGTAGCACGCAGGAAGTGTTGGGCGGTTTGGCTTACAAATTCATCAATACCAAACGCCATACGTTTTCATTGGGAATGAATTATTCCTACGTTTTCGGGTCGGTAACCGACGAGCGCCAAAGTTCGTTCATCGATTATGAACCTATCGGTGGAGTGGATCAAACAACTTACCGTTTGCACGCCTTGCATTACACCGTTGGGTTGAATTACTCGTTCATGCTTGATACGCTGAAAAACCAGTACCTGAAAATTGGTGCCGTTTATTCACCGCAACAACAATTGTCGGCTCACCGCGATTATTTCCTCTTCGCAACCACCGATTTGGGCGATCCCAATAAATACGATACCTTGATGTACACCATCGATGATAAAGGCAAATTAGTGTATCCAAGTTCGTTGACACTGGGTTTCAACTACTCGTTTCGACCTAAAGTGACCGAGAATTACAAACACAAAAACGTTTATCAGATCAACATTATGGGAGATTACTCTTCTACGATGTGGAGTAATTACCGTGCTGATTTTAATGAGATTCACGAAGCAAACGCGTTCAAAGACGCTCGCCGTTTTTCACTCGGATTGCAGTTTGTGCCAAATTATTCGATCGGTTCAAAAGTAACAGGCGGATCGGATTATTTCGGTCGTGTGCGTTACCGCGCCGGAGGTTACATTGGTACACTTCCCAACCTGCAAAACGGAACACAACTCAAAGAAATGGGGGTTACCGTTGGTTTGGGTTTACCGATCTTCAGTCAGAAAACCAACTCTTCGTTTAATTTTAGCTTTCAATACGGAACACGAGGCAACGATTTGCCCGACGGTATCAAGGAAAACTACCTGGGTGTGAACTTCGGAGTCATTTTAGCTCCTGCCAATTACGATCGTTGGTTCAAGAAATACAAGCTCGATTAAACAGACGCTATGACGCTGTCTCGTAAAGAACGATATCTTATTTTCATTCCTGCTTTCGTGTTGATGGCAGGAATGTTTGTTTCATGCGTCAATGATTTGGATTCCATCAAGCGGGTAACATTCAAGCCCAATGATCCCGATGAAAAAACAACCGAGCTTTATCTCACGTACACCGATTCAGGCTACGCCAAAGTGCGCTTATACGCTAAACTGGCCGAATCGTTTACCAAACCTACCAAGGTGGTGAAGTTCAGAGAAGGAATCAAAGTAGAGTTTTACAATGAAAACGGAACCTTGGCTTCTATTCTCACGGCCTTGTATGGCGAAATCAATGAAGAAATGGGAACCATGATGGTGCGCGATTCGGTGCAATTGTTCAATCCGGAGAAAAATCAGCGCATGGAAACCGAAGCCCTGTTTTGGAATAGAGCGGATAGCACTATTTTTACAGATAAAATGGTGAGCATTCGCACGCCAAAAGCCTTGTTGTATGGAACGGGAATTCGCACCAAACAAGACTTTTCGCATTATGTGTTTTTGAAACCGCAAGGAAAATTAGATATCAACGATAAAAAATAAGTAATGAACACGTACAACAAAATAATGGAATGGTTCTGGCTCTCTGTCGGTATATTGATCATCGTAGTGGTGACGATTTTCGGCATCATGGAAGGCTTCGACAGATGGGTGTATTACTACGGTTTGTCCGTTTTTGCGTTCGGAACGTATTTATTACGTCGTTGGATGCGCCGCCGTATGGAAAAACACTTGCAGTGGATGGAAGAACAAAAAAAACAACAATCCTAGTTATCGACCGCTCATCATCGATTTTGATTTTAATGTGAATTGAAAACTCGATTTTAACATTAATTCAAGAGGTTATGGTGTTTAATGACCTAACTTTCAATAATTTTTTCCCGAATAAACTGTTACTAATCGTTATTCGGGCATTAACGAGATTATGCGAAACTGCTTACTGCTTCTTTTCTTGGTTACAATTGCCTTTGCCGGAATGGCTCAGCGCAAGCTTACGGGTTTGGTAACCGATGAAAATAATCTTCCCATTCCATTTGCCGATGTCTACGTAAAAAACAACGCTGAGCTCCGCACACAAACCGATATCAACGGAAATTATTCCCTCCAGCTCTTTGAAGGCGAATATTACCTCATTTTTACAGCAACAGGTTATGACGAGCGCGAATCGTATGTGACCATTCAGTTTACCAATGTTACCCGCGATATTCAACTCTTTCCGAGCAAAGTATCCGATATTGAAGAAGTGGAAGTGGTTTCCAAGAAATCCAATCCCGGGCGCGAAATTATGCTCAAAGTGGTGAAACAGCGCGATCGGATGAATCAATGGAATTACCCGCATTCAACCGATGTGTACATCAAAGCCACCGAAAAAATAGAGCGCAAGCAAGGCAAACAAAACGACGAACAAAAACCTTCCGACGATCCGTTTGAAGAAGAACGTCGTAAAACGCAAATGCTGGCCGGAAACATGAATCTTGCCGAAGTGCAGGCTACCCGGTATTATGCGCCGCAAAATAAGGTGAAAGAAATCCGGAATGCCTTTACCCAACGCGGTGACGGACGCTTACTCTATTACACCACAACGGTCAAATCAAACTTCAATTTCTTTGAAAACCTGATGCATTTGGATGATTTGCACGCTTCTCCGGTAAGCAGTCCCATTTCCGGTCCGGGCATTTTATCTTACAAATACCGCCTCGAAGCACAGTACGAAGAAAACGGTCAGCTCATCGATAAAATCAAAATCATTCCACGGTCAAGCTCTACGTCAACGCTATCGGGTTACATCTACATCATCGATTCATTGTGGCTGGTGCAGAAGCTCGAATTGACCATGGAGAAAGGAAACTTGCTCACGTATGATTATTTCACCATCGAACAGCAATTCGACAACGTTGGCGATACGCTGTGTGTATTGCGTGAACAATTGCTCACTTACGGTGTGAAATACAAAGAGCAGACATCGAAATGTACCACGCTGGCTAAGTTTTCAAACTACGACTTCAATCCGGAATACGCAAGAAAATTTTTCAGCGATGAGGTTGCCATCACCAGCAAAGAAGCGTACGAGCGCGATTCCGCTTTCTGGAAGGAAGAACGGGTAGTTTCGCTCACACCTGAAGAGCAGCGTTTCATCATTGTGAAAGACAGTTTGCGTGACGCCTTCAACCGTAAAGAATACCTTGATTCCATCGATGCCGTTTTTAATAAAGTCACCGTTTGGAAAGTATTGTGGTTTGGTATCGATCATCGCAACCGGCCTCAACGCACACAGTGGAGTTTTAATTCGATTGCTGCTATGGCGCGTCCGCTCTATCCGGCAGGACCACGCGTAGCTCCCGGATTCAATTTCTTCCGTAAATGGGAAGATCAGCGCACTATAGACAGTTATTCCGAATTATCGGTAGGCATACTCAACGGCGATCTGAAAGGATCTTCCTGGTGGCGTTATCTCTACGATCCGTTTCATCAAGGCAAGGTCTACATTCGCGGTTCACACGAGTTTGATGCCATTGTTCCTTTTGATGCGATTACCCAGGTTTACAAACGCAGTAACTTTATCGAAGTCACCAAATTGCGTTTAGGCCACGATTACGAATACTTCAATGGCTTTTACATCAATGCGGAAGTTGAATTGGCCGAACGTCGTTCCTTATCAAAATATCAAAATCTAAGCACTTTTGATAGTTTGATTCCAAATGATCAATTCAAGGAATTTCAAGGGTATCAGGCGTTGTTGGGTGAAATTACGGTGAGTTATACCCCCAAGCAAAAATACATGCGCGAACCGTATCGCAAAGTCATCCTGGGGTCGAAATGGCCAACGATTTATGCCTATTACCAACGCGGAATCCCGAAACTATTTGGTAGTGATGTCGATCATGAATACGCCATTTTGGGAATACAGCAAAGTTTTCAGCTTGGCACCATCGGAACGTCTAATTATCACATCAAAGCCGGAAAATTCCTGAGTTCCAAAAGCCTCAAGGATGCCGACTTTAAATACCAACGACGTAGTACGCCTCTATGGTTTGCCAATCCGTTGTATTCGTTCCAGGATCAAGACAGTTCGTTACCTTCGAAAGAATATTACCTCGAAGCGCATTTTGTGCATCACGACAATGGAGCCATCATCAACAAAATTCCGTTCATGAAAAAAACCGGCATCGGATTGGTGGTAGGAGTAGGGGCGCTTTACGTAGCAGAATACAACTGGCAGCATTACGAGATCTTTACCGGTTTGGAGCGCAGTTTTAAATTCTCGAAACGCCGACTTCGTATAGGAATCTATGGAGTCGCTTCCGATGGCAATAACATCAACCCACGAACTGCTTGGAAAATTTCATTCGCGGTACTTGATGATCGTAATATGAAGTGGAATTTTTAAGTTGGAATTGATTTCCATGAATAAAGTTTGAATAACTTACAAATTAAGGTTAATTTGGGTTTCAAGTTAACTCACTATTCATGGATCGAATCAGAAAACAGCGTCCAACATTTAATCATTCATCTAATCAGAAAACAGATGGTGCTTTTATCCGTGTTCAAGCGAAAACAAATCATACAAATCAGTTAAGTGAAAACACTCAAAGCCAATTTGCTCCAGTTGTTTTGAGTACTCAAAAGACGGATTATAAAGTTGCTGAGTCAGAAACAGATTCAAAAAAGGAAACAAATGATGTTGTTCTGGATAAACAGGGAAAAGCATCACTTGTATCTACTGTTATGGCTGAATCAGCCCAAGGGTTATGGGAATACCGTGAGATAGCTTGGGTGTATTTGAATTTAATAAGATCGAATGGGTTAGTGGGAGGATTAAACAAATCAACAGCCTACAAAGGGAAGAATATTTGGTATAAGGCATATATGATACAATTAGGGGAGGGTGCTGATTTTAAAGACGATAAGCCTACTGGGGGGTTCATGAAAGTTATGGCTGAAGGAAAAGAGGTAGATGCAAAAACAATAGGTGAATACGTTGAAAAGAATGAATACTTTAAAACGACAATAATTCCTCGTTTAAACAAAATGAAGGAATTTGTCGAGAATGAGGTATTAAACAAACAGAAAAGTAACCCTATTCCTAGTTTTAATGGGCAAGGTTATTGGCGTGATCTGAATAACTTGGGAGATAAAGGGGATCATTGGGATATGGTTCGCATGTACTACGTTAAATTTCTTAAAGGAGATGCAGGCGGCAAATACATAAAGGTAATTGGCTCAGGTAATAACACCACATTTTTGTTTGATCTGAATGGAATCCAAAAATATTTCAAAGATTATCCGGATGCAATGCCTAAAAACAAGAAAGACATACCATTACTTTTATATGATCAATTAGCACCGAAATAAATTATGAAAAATTCAATTATTTTCATCACAATATTGGCCTTAACAAGTTGTAGTGTTTTAAAAAAAACACCGTTAAAGGAAATGGGACAATTGGATTTATCCCTTAATAGTTCACTCTATTTTAAGGACTCTTTACTATCCTTAGAATTCTATGGAGAACAAAATGCGCTTTCTGTTTATGTATTGAAAAAAGAAGGTGTTTCATTGTTGAGACAGTCAATAGTAGATTTAAACTACACATTGAATAGTGATTTGATTTTTGATTCAAGACAAACAGATTCTGCTTTTTATTATTACGAAAACAAGTATAAAGAGGATGTCGGTTTTTTTATTAAAGAGTGCTATCATTCGGATAAGTACTACACGTTTTTTCGTGCTAAAAACCAAATTGATTTAATTCTAGTGAGATCAGATGATTCTCATAAAGTTGAATGGAAATGCAAAATTGCTGAGTTGTCTGATTGTTTTGCCGATGCATCTATTTATTTTAAAGATATTGACAATGATTTAATAGAAGAATTGTTTGTTGTCAGTAAATGCTCTAACGGAAGTATGGAATCAACGACTATCAAATTGTTTAAGGTAAAGTAAAGCGGCTAAGCGTAAGGCTACTTTACCGGATTCGAAATTTTTCATTGGGCATTTCTTGTCTTTCTTTGAAAAGCGCTGATGGAATAACGTCTACTGCTAAAACCGGTTCGCATCAGCGCTTTAACCTAACTACATACTACTACTTATTTTGATTAGCGGTCATTTTTAAAAGCTCTCTTTTTGTATTGTTTCAAAAACTGATATAATATTCTGCATTGATCCCGAAGTCCCATAATTTACAGATTCGGAATTTTTCATTGGGCATTTCTCGTCTTTCTTTGAAAAGCGCTGATGGAATAACGTCTACTGCTAAAACCGGTTCGCATCAGCGCTTTAACCTAACTGCTCTACTACTACTTATTTTGAATAGCGGTCATTTTTAAAAGCTCTCTTTTTGTATTGTTTCAAAAACCGACGTAACATCCAACATTGATTCCGAAATCCCACAAGCGTGCAGAAATCGGTTTGTTGTCTATGACCCGCGTAAGGCTATATCGAAAACGGGGTTCTACGCGCAACATTATGCGACTATTGACCGAATAGTCAATGCCTGTTCCCAACATGGCAGAGACCATGGCGTCTGTGTAGTGAAACAGGTCATTTACTTTTGTTCGTTTTTCACTATCATCATTGAATTTGATCAAATCTGTTTGTGAACTGCTGATAAATAGATTGGTGACCAATCCTGCGCTGGCGAGTAAATGAACTTTTCGTTGTCCGAACGTGAAATTGACTTTCAACGGTATGTCGATGTAATTAAACGTGAAAACAGACTTGTATTTTCCGAGAACAACATAGTCGCCTGTAGATGTGATCATTGAGTATTCCATCTTCTTGTCCTGATATCCCTTGTTAGAATACATTACTCCGATTTCGAAGCCTGTTCTGGGGGAAATGTTGTAACTGCCACTGATTCCGGTAGTGAAACCGTATTTTATGATTTCGAATTCGTTTATTACATCAATAGCTTGACTGGATGCAGTTGATCCGTCAACATTCACCATGTCACGATAGCTCATTTCCGGGGCATAACTCACTCCGATCCGGAATCGTTTAAAATCGTTATTGATCGGTTTAGGTGTTTCTTCCTGTCCAATCAGACTGCCGGAAAAAAGGATGAATAACGAAAACAAGAGTTGTTTCATGGTATGTTGTTATAGAGAAATTATTGATAAAGGAGAGGCAAAATGGATGTGTTCGCAATACATCTTTTGTGCATACTTCATTTTCATTTTGCGCGTTACGATTCGTTGTTGACCGGGGTTGGGGTCGGTTGATTGTTTTCTGATTTGACTGGTCGGATTTACAAACTGATATAGTAACCGATATTGATTCCAATATCCCACAAGCGTGCAGAAACGGGTGTGTTATTGGTGATGCGTGTAATGCCGTATCTGAAACCAGGCTCTATACGCAAGTTCATGCGATTGTTTAGTGTATAATCAATTCCAACACCTGCAGTAGCCGAAAGTGTGGCCTTGGTGTAATTTTTTTGATTAAAAATTTTAGAAACTCTTTTTCCACCTTCGGTATAATCAAGCACATCTTTTGTGAGACTTGTAAGAAAAATATTGGTAACCAAACCGGCACTTGCGGTAAAACGAATTCGGTTTCGCTCACCAAAGGTGATGCTTGCTTTCAACGGAATGTCGAGGTATCTGAAGGAAGAAGTCTGGCGGGACTTGCCGATAATAGTAGCGGTGCTATCGTTTTGTGATTGAAGAGCAAAAATCTTTTGAGAGCTATACCCTTTATTTGAATACTGAATTCCTGTTTCAACAGCAAAGTGCTTGGTGAAATTATAACGCCCGCTTACACCTGTGGTAAAACCAAATTTGATGAGGCTACTTTGGTTCTTAAAAGCAATAGTAGATAACGATGTAAAAGATCCGTCTAGATTAATCAATTTGCGATAAGCAATTTCAGGAGAATAATTTACCCCGATTTGAAAACGCTTAAAGTCATTGTTAACAGTTTTAGGTGTTATTTCCTGCCCGATCAGATTGCTGGAAAAAAGAATGAATAACGAAAACATTTGTTGTTTCATGGCACACTGTTTTTAGATTAATTCAAGCAAAAGACCAACAAAAATGGTGCACTTACAAGGTTTCCTTTGTGAATGCACCATTCTATTTTATGATTGTTCTTTCAGAGAATAATCGACGGCTGAAATGATGGTTTACAACTTCACCACTCTAAATTCCGTGCGGCGATTTTTCTCATGCGCACGCTCTTTTTCTTCATTAGCCCGCATTTTTTGTATAGCGCTGTCGGCAATCAATAATTTGCTTTCACCGTATCCTTTAGCCGAAATGCGGTTTTTGGCAATTCCTTTCGAAATAATATAATCTACCGCCGATTTGGCACGTTTATCCGAAAGTGAAGCGTTGCTTGAATTGTCGCCTCGTGAATCGGTGTGTGAACCAAGTTCGATCACCATATTCGGGTTTTCAAGCATCACTTTTACTATTTTGTTCAATTCCGTGGCGGCATCCTGGCGGATATTCCACTTGCGGTAATCGTAGTATATCGGACGTAAGTCAACAAGATTGGCCAAATCCGTTCCGATGGTAATTTTACTCATCACCGGATCGATCAGGGCATTTACTACAATTTCTTCTTTCAAAGCCAACAATTCTTTTAGCGTATACGTAATGGTGAGGTACCCTTTTTTCTCTAAAGTCAACGCAATTGATAAGGTATCACCGTAATCTTTACCAATCAACGTATCGGTTACAAATGCGCCTGATTCGTTGGAACGCAATTTGAATAGCTCTTGTGAACTCATCAAATCGGTAATTGAGATGGAAACATCGGCCAGCGTTGCCCGTGTGTCTTTATCGCGAATGATACCGGAAATGAAATAGTCAAGATCTGGAATCAATTGGATATTTTCTTCATAGTTTTCCTTGTTCGGATCGTAAACCACCGTTTTTGTAGCGGGTAAATAATTGGCTTTAGTAGCGGTAAGGGTGAAATCGGCATCTAATGTAGCCAATTCAATTTCGTAATGCCCCGAAGAATCTGAATAGGTAGAATCAATGACCACACCGTTTACATCCGTTGCCACAACTAAGGCCCGATCCAGTTTATTACCGGTAAGCAAATCGGTTACCGTTCCTGAAACAATGGCTGTACTTTTAATCGGTTTGCGTTGTTTGAACGCATATAAATCATCATCACCGGCACCACCTGTTCTATTTGAGGTGATATATCCTTTTTGTTGGTTAACATCGTTGATAAAGGCGAAATCATCGTTAGCACTGTTGATTGGTTTCCCCAGATTGGTGACTTCTTTGGCGTTGAAATTTCCATTTAATTTCGCTGCAAAAATATCCAACCCGCCATGTCCGTAATGACCGTTGGAAGCAAAAAACAACACTTTGTCTTGTTGGTGAAAGAACGGAAACAATTCATCCATTGCAGAATTGATGGTACTTCCCATATTGATAGGTGTTCCGAATTGTCCGGATTCGTTTTTTTGTACCATAAACAGATCCATTCCACCGAGTGATCCTGGCATGTTGGATGTGAAAACCAGTGTTTTTCCATCTGCGGAAATAGATGGATGGGCACAAGAATAAACGTTATTGTTAAACGGCAATTCAACAACATCTTGCAATTTCCCATCCACCAGTTTTCCCGATAAGATTTTCAATAACATATTCCCATTTGCATCGCGCGCCGGTTTACCGTCTATGTAATTGTTACGCGTAAAATAGAGTAGGTGATTCACGGAGTCAAGACAGGCAGAACCATCGTGATACTTGGTGTTTTCATTCAAACGACGTACTTTTTGAAAACCAGTAGAATCCACATCAGCTGTAAATAAATCATACAACGGTTCGTTGTTGAGCGCATGGTAACGACGAACGGCAACCCGTTGATTTCGTGTACTGGAAAAAAGGGCTTTTGATTCGTTGAGCAAGATTACTGACATTTCTGATTTGTCGGAGTTACCGTTTTGTGTCAGAATTGAAAAGTTCAAATCTTGCGGACGTTTATTCAGAAAGCGTTCCAATTCCTTGCTCAATACCGTTGTGCGGCTGTCTTCTCCGAATTTGAAAGTCGTGAAAGCCAGTACCTGTTGTGCTTTCTGGTAGTCTTCATTGTTACACAATAACATCGAATATCGAATGCAACCTTCTTTGTCCAGTTGTGCTTTCCCATACCGGAAAGTGTACCATTCAACCGCTTTTGGGGCGTTGTTTGATTTGTCATACGACTCACTGATGTGAGCGCTGATGAGCACCGAATCCATGCCACGGGCCAATACATCTTCGTATACCTGAGCTGCATCGGCGTAGGAACCTTGGGTATACAGCTTTTCGGCTAGTTTGTAGCGTTTTTGTTGTGCCATCAGCATGAAAGGTGCCAGTAGCAAGCAACTTACTAAAATTGTTTTCATATCGAATGATTTCAAAATCTATGTTTAGAAATAGCGGGGCGATGCCAGCGCGCGTTTCTTGTAAATAAAATCGTAGCTCAGCATCAGTTCGTGTGAACCGAAGTTGTAGTGCATCAGTTTAGATGTGGTAATATCACAGCCGTAGCCTACTTTCAGCTGATGGCTCAATTGCAGTTGTACATACAATCCGGCACCTTCCTTCAAGCGATAATTACCTGCCAGCCATACTTTATCATAGAAAATAAAGGCAAGCGATCCATCAACCGTTATCGGTGCGTTGTCGGTGATTTTAACCATGGCGCTCGGCCTGATTTTCAACATACGACTCGCTTTGATGTAACCGCCAACCATTCCGTAGTAATGACGCTTTTCCAACAAACGAACCGAGTTGTTGTCAAGCTTCGGTTCAATCAATTTTGGCACGGCAGCACCAATGAACCAATGTTTGGAATGGTAATAAATTCCGGCTCCTACATTTGGCGTAATCTTGTTTACGTAATTCTGCTCCAAGGTCGGATCATTGGCCTGAATGGTAAACAGCTGATTGAGTTTACCGTTGAGTAAATTGATTCCACCCTTTACTCCGAAAGCCAGTTTTCCGCCGTTTTTAAACTTGAAACTATAGGAAAAATCGGCATTGATCCATGTTTGATTAATAGGGCCGATACGATCGTTGATGACACTCATTCCCAAACCAACCGATTCGTATTTCAAAGGCGTGTGAAGCTGAAAAGATTGGGTCATTGGAGCTCCGTCGATACCGATCCATTGCTGGCGATGTAGCGCGCTGATGTTCATCATTCCACGGCTTCCCGCATAGGCAGGATTGTAGTAGAGAATGTTGTCTGTATATTGGGTGAACTGAGGTTCTTGCTGGGCGTAAACCTGCCCGCTTATAGCTAACAAGGTTAGCAAACCACCTAAAAGCACTTGTTTCATGGCGTTCATTTTTTCGTTTTTGATTCTATTAGCGTTTCAGGTATACATATCCGGTGTATACTTTTCCGTATAATTTGGTATCGGTTTCGCCACCTATAGTCAAGACATAATAAAAGGTGCCTTCAGGTAATTGATTTCCACCTATATTGAGGTTGCTATAAGAAGTGCCGTCCCAATCGTTTTTGTAATCGTCACTTTCAAATACCACATTCCCCCAACGGTTTACAATTTGTACCGACGAATTCGGATAGTTTTCCAGGTTTTCAATCGCAAACAGGTCGTTTGATCCGTCTCCGTTTGGTGTCAATGCCTCCGGAATGATAATGTCGCACGGATTCAAACTGATAGTGAATTGCCCGTATGATTCGCAACCGCCGGGTTGGGTAACAACCAAATCGTACACACCATTGTCAAGCAAGGAAGTAGATGATAGGTTGTAGTTTGGATCTGTGCTAACAACCACGCCATTCAACGACCATTCATAGGTTGCGCCTTGGTTTGAAGGTAGATTAGGCGAGTTCAAATTCAATGGTTCGCCTGCACAAACTTCAGTCGGATTCATTTCAATGACCAATGGTGTCAGTGGATAAATATCAACGTTGAATGAAGTACTAGAAGTATTTCCGGCCGCATCTGTTGCAGTGTAACTTACGGTAGTGGTTCCAAGTTGAAATACATCTCCCGGATTGTGTGTGCTGGTAAAGGTTACTCCCGGACAGTTGTCAGTAATAAATGGCGCCCAGGTAACGGTTCCGCCTTCACAGATGGATAAATCTCCCAAGCCTGCAATTACCGGATCTTCCTGATCGGTTACCGTCACATCAAAACTACAGATAGCTGACGTGTTTCCTGCAGCATCGGTTGCTGTATAGGTAACGGTTGTGGTTCCTAGCGGGAATACGTCACCCGGAGCATGAGAACCGGTCAAAGTGACTCCCGGACAGTTGTCTGAAACAGTCGGAACAGTCCACGAAGCGATACCGTCGCAGTTTCCTGTAGTATTACCAATTGCAATGTCTGAAGGACAACCTGCAATCACCGGATTTTCGGTATCGTTCACCGTAACATCAAATGAACAAGTTGCTGTGTTTCCGGCAGCATCGGTTGCAGTGTAAGTAACCGTTGTGGTTCCTGTTGGGAATGCGTCACCCGGGTTATGCGTACTTGTAAGCGTAACGCCCGGACAGTTATCTGTTGCGGTTGGTGCGTTCCAACTTACATTGGCGCCACAATCACCGGCGTCATTACCTGTAGTTATGTTACTTGGACAGCCTGCAATTACCGGGGCTTCGTTTTCTGTAACGGTTACGTCAAACGAACAACTGACAGTGTTGCCACCTGCATCTGTTGCGGTGTAAGTAACGGTGGTAGTTCCGGAAGGGAATGTGCTTCCGCTGGTATGTGTAGAAGTTAATGTTACACCTGCGCAGTTATCCGAAGCAAGAGGAGCCACCCAGTTTACGGTTGCTGTACATTGTCCGGGATCATTGTTTGCCGCAATATTGGTTGGACATCCGTTGATTGTTGGTGGCGTAACGTCGTTGATGGTAACTGTTTGTGTTGCTGTTGATGTATTTCCGTTGTTATCGTCAAATGTCCAGTTTACAGTAAAGGTTCCCTGACTATTGTAAACCAGCGGATCGGATGTTGTGGCCGTAACTGTTCCTACACAATTGTCGGTTGTTGTAGGTGCTGTTAACGTTACTGAACATTCGTCGCTTATTGCCGATAAAACAGGTGTAACTGGAGGTGTGACATCATCAATGATAACGTTTTGAGTTGCAGTAACGATGTTGCCTGTTCCGTCATCAAACGACCAGGTAACAACATAAGTCCCTTGTGTGGAATAAGTCGTCGGATCGGTTGTGGTTCCGGTTACTGGCCCCGAGCAATTGGTTGTTGAAACAGGAGCTGTTAGGGTTGTATCACACTGAGCAACAACGTCGGGTAATGACGGTGGAACTGGTGGAAGATTGTTATCTACAATAACCGTTTGTGTTGCCGTTGTTGAGTTTCCGTTTCCGTCGTTGAATGTCCAGGTTACGGTATACGTTCCTTGTGCATTATAAGTTAACGGATCAGGTGTAGTTCCAAATATGATTCCGGCACAATTGTCTGTTGTGGTAGGAACAAGGACTACTGCCGAACATTGTCCGAGTACGTTTACCAAGGTAGGAGTAACCGGCGCTTGAGCATCTGTAATGGTTACTGTATAGAAACACGTCGAACTGTTTCCTGCAGCATCAGTAGCTGTGTAAGTAACAGTTGTAGTGCCTAAATTAAAGGTGTGAGAACCAAGGTTATTGATTCCTGAGGCAGGTGAATTTCCTGTAGTAGCACCTGTCAATGCCCATGTCAACGTAGCTAAAGAACAGTTGTCTGTTACTACTGGAGCTGGAGTATTCACTGGCGAATCACACGTGGACGAAGTTGTATTGGCGGTCATATTTGCCGGACATGTTCCGAAAACAGGAGCCAGATTATCGCTTATTGTTACCGTAAACGAACAGTTGCTACTGTTTCCTGATGCATCCGTTGCCACATAAGTAACAGTGGTGACACCGATATTGAACGTTTGCGTTCCTGCATTATTGATTCCTGTAGCCGGAGATGCACCTGTAGTGGCACCACTCATTGTCCAGGTAAGTGTAGCAATTCCACAATTATCTGAAACGGTTGGGTTGGTTGTAGCAACAGAAGCATTACAAGCAACCGCACCTGCATTCGCGGTACTATTTGCCGGGCAATTAATAATTGGTGCAACATTGTCAGTAACCGTTACAGTAAACGAACAGTTGCTACTGTTTCCTGCGGCATCTGTTACGGTATAGGTTACAGTGGTAATACCTCGATTAAAGGTGTATGTGCCAAGGTTGTTAATACCGGTTGCGGAGGAGTTAGCGGTTGTTGCACCGGTTAAGCTCCAAGTTAAGGTTGCGAGCGAGCAGTTGTCGGCAATACTTGGGTTACTTGTGGATACAGACGCGCTGCATGACACCGCAGATGTGTTGGCTGTTAAGTTACCACTGCATGAAATAG
>JBILJP010000350.1:0-5588 GCA_044377135.1 Fluviicola sp. | reverse complement strand
GCATTTGCTCCGATCGTTGACCAATTAGCGGTTATTGTTCTTCCAAATTCATCCGTTATCAATAGTTCATCGATGGAAACGCTAACCCTGGTTTGCAACGTCAACACATCAGTTGCCGGATTTGGGTAAATGGAAAAATCCGGGTTTATAGCCATCGCATCATTTGATGCAGAAAGGTCAACGGTAACCGACACATCGTCGATAAAATAATACGCATTCGGATAGTCGCCTCCAACGATTAAGGTATCCAAATCCGTATCAGGTGTAAATCCACCAATAGTTAAGTATTGCTCACCACCTTGCGCTTGGTAAATCCATGATAGCTCTGTCCAGTTTTGTTTGTCGGTAATTGCCGTTTGAAGTTGCATTGCGGAAGGAACAGTCATTAAATATCCATTAAACGTATTGATGGGATTAGCAGAAAGGTTCACCCCGAAAATGGCGGCATAATTGGATGAATCAGCCAGACTGGCAAACAGGGAAATTCTGTAATACTGATTGGCTTGCATCGGGCTTGACAATTGGGTACGGATATATTCGCGCACATTTGGTATTGCCTGAACAACTTCGAAAGTATAAATTCCGGCATAGGCTTGTCCTGAATGCGCCACTTGCGTTCCACATTCATTTAGCGGCACTCTTGGCAAAGGTGAATTATGATCACTATTAAAATAGTCAGGAGTGCCCGGTCCAACATTCACCCAATGTGTAGCCTTGGCAATATCACCATTACCGTTGCCACCATTAACGGAATCCGGAACATATTCTTCAAAACTTGGATTCAATACCAAATTTTGCGAATTCGCCTGAATTATTGCTCCGATAGAAAAAAAGAGGGTACAAACAACGTGTTTCATAACTAGTGAATTTAACTGCTTTTGATACCTAAGTTACCTTTTCTATCACAAATAGTTGCCTGAAAGAAGGATTAATTATCGAGCAATTCTGTTGAATAACGTGTTCCCGATTTCCTTTCTTTGAAATAGTATCGGATAAAGTCTATCCAGCTATAAATCAATACTGCAATGAACAGGAAAAACAGCTTGGTATGTAAAGGCGTGTCTGTATGGAAAGTGAAGTTGGTGAATTGAGCGGAACATTGCTCCAAATAATAATTGCCGTAATTGGTGAAGATCACTTATTCGAAGGATTATTATTCTCCGGCGCATTGATTTCATTTTCCCGAAAGGCAGAAGGCACCAGATTCGGAATGATTTTCAAAACGATCGGCAATAACAATGCGCCACCAGGCAACAGGAAAATCGCCAGAGCCGGCATCGATTTCACGATGTCCATAAATTGCGTTTTTACCTTCTCTTTTTCTTCTTTGGAAAGTTCTTCTTTCGACGATTTACGGATCAGCTGCACCAATTCTTTGCTCTGACGCAATTCGGTAGCTAGTTTGTCTTTGTTGCGTCCCAGGATTTTGATCCAGCGTTTAGACACGTTGTCCACCATCAATTCTACCGAAGATGCATCGTGTAAAAAAGCGACTTGCTGGTTGTTTTCCAACACAAACTGATTGGAACTGACCAAGGCTTCGTCAAGATTGATTTCTTCCAACTGCAACCACGCACACAATTCCTGCAGAAACACTTTTTCTTCGGTTACCGCCTCGTGATTCGAATAAATGGTCAACGACGACAAATCGAGCAAGTACCGTTTGTAATACCACGAATCAACCAATTCGGAAGTCAGTTCATTGAGCGAAGATCCGTCTTTAAAACGCAGTCGTGCTATTTCACGTTCGTCACTATCCAAATCGGCCGACACCAAAAATGTCTCAAAAATGGTTTTTTCTTTTTCCTCAACCTCACCGTCGGAATAAGCAGAAAGCGTAATTACCGCCAACGCTAACATGGCCAGTTGCTGGTAATCGAAACGGGTTTGTCCTTCTTTAACGAGAAACTCTTCAAACAACAAGACATCCAGGTAAACAAAAGCATTGTTCAGGTAACTCATCCACGATTTGGTATGGATGATGTTTTTCGGAACCTCTGTGCGTTTGGCTAAAATGCGTTCCAGTTTTTCTTCCTGACTTTCTTTGAACAGATAACCTAACAAGGAACTCAGAGAGTTGATTTTATGATTCTTGTAAAATTTGGTGAGTTGATTGATAAACGCTTCCTGTTCAAAAACATGAGCATGTCCTTTGACCCGTAAATAAGTAAATAACTGTGCTTCGAAGAGCAAAACGGTAAGTTTCTCGTTGTTGGTCCATTTTTTTTGGTCGAGTTCTTTCGCAAACAACAATTGTGACGGATATCCGAAAACAATTCCGGATTGGGCCAAAAAGTGATGATTGAACTGTTCGGTTGGAAGCGCGTCGGGTTGTTCCCAATGCAATACAACTTGCTTGGTGTCAACCAATTGAAAATACTTGGCCATCCATCCTTTCGAACCGGGTGATAACATGGTACAAATGTAAGCAGGAAGAATGAGGTAATTGATTGTCGGTGTTGATTTTAAATGGATTCGATTTTCTATTTTGAATTCAAATTGACCAATTTTCAACGTTTCCATTTGCCCATTTTGGCAATTTGCCCGCACATTTTGACCGCTGTTTTTCAGGTTCAAGATGACTTGTTGATCATTTTACTACTTAAAATCCACCCTTTTTCTCCAATCGTTTGTTTTTTCCAAAGTATTTCTATCTTTGCATTCTACTTATTTGGTAGATTATATAGATTATAAACATAAATCTTCATACAATGGCATTAAGACTTGGCGATGTAGCCCCCGATTTTACAGCAGAAAGCTCTGTTGGAACCATCAATTTATACGACTTCCTGGGCGATTCATGGGGCGTTTTGTTCTCTCACCCGGCAGATTATACACCGGTTTGTACGACCGAATTGGGTAGAACGGCAAAACTGGCGCAGGAATTTGCGGCACGCAATACAAAAGTCTTAGCCTTATCGGTAGATGATGTTGAATCTCACAAAGGATGGATTCAAGACATCAACGAAACGCAATACACAACTGTCAATTTTCCGATTATCGCTGATAAAGACCGAAAAGTAGCCGAATTGTACGATATGATTCACCCGAATGCTTCCGAATCGTTTACCGTGCGCTCGTTGTTTGTCATCGGGACTGATAAAAAAGTGAAACTGATCATTTCGTATCCGGCCAGTACGGGAAGAAATTTTGATGAAATTTTACGTGTCATCGATTCACTTCAGTTAACTGCTAACTATAGTGTAGCAACGCCTGCCGATTGGAAAAACGGTGAAGATGTGGTGGTCATTCCGGCTATTAAAACAGCTGATATTCCTGCAAAATTCCCGAAAGGATTTACGGAAGTGAAACCGTATTTGCGTTTAACTCCTCAACCAAACATTGATTAAGATGGAACCTGTTGGTGTATCTTGTCCGGTAAATGGTGTTCGGGTAAACGAGTCGGTAGTGCGTTTGATCGCCGCACAAGTAATTGTACTTGGGCTTTTAGCCTGGTGGCTCGAACAACCGTTCATTACCTTGTTTCTGCTCATCGATTTCGGATTTCGTGCCTTTGACGTAGCCCGGTTTAGTTTGTTGAGACAGGTAGCGCTTGGTTTATCTGTTCTTTTCAAACTGCCAGCCAAACCAACCGATGCTGCTCCCAAACAATTTGCCGCGTTATTGGGTTTGGTCGTAGTTGCGTCATTGCTGTCGGCTCAATTACTTGACCTACAATTAATCGCGTTGATTATCATTGGTTTACTTGTGGTATTTGCCACGTTAGAATCTGTTTTTTCATTTTGCGTTGGATGTATCATCTATCAATTACTTCCACGTAAACAATAATGCAAGTAGTTTGTTAAATCATTGGTTAGTATAACAAACATGTTGAATAAAGGGTGTCTTGTAAAAACAGGGCACCTTATGCTGGGTAATTTACTATTAAACAGCACAACCCTCTTAGAATGTGACGTACTGCATATTTTCCACCACGAATTAACGAAGACGTATTGTGTACAATTCTTTACGAATAGTCAGCCAAGGCTGATCCCACAAATAAAAATGGAAACAAGTTTCCATTATTAGCTTCGCTGAACTTACGTTTCGCTTTAAATTCATGCGTAATTTTCATTTCCGCCTCAGGCGGATGGGAGACTGGGATGTGTTTTTAAATAGGAAATCGCCCTTTGTTTTTGGACAAGAAAAATCCCTTTCCACCGAAGCAAAAAGGGATTCAATATTGGTTCAAAAGTTTGATTACAACTTACGTGCAACTTCTACTTCTTCGTAAGCTTCAACAATATCGCCTACTTTAATGTCGTTGAATTTATCGATGTTCAAACCACACTCGTAATTGTTTTTCACTTCTCTCACGTCGTCTTTGAAACGTTTCAATGAACCTAACGTTCCGCTGTGTATCACAATACCATCGCGAATCACACGGATTTTAGAGCTACGTTTGATCAATCCGTCCATTACATAACAACCGGCAATGGTTCCTACTTTGGTAATGTCGAATGTCTCACGAATTTCAGCTGTACCGATAACTTTTTCTTCGATATCCGGTGAAAGCATTCCTTCCATCGCCGCTTTCAACTCATCGATCGCTTTGTAGATTACCGAGTAAAGACGGATGTCGATTTGTTCTTGTTCTGCCAATTTACGTGCAGGAACCGAAGGTCTAACCTGGAATCCTACAATGATCGCATCTGATGCAGAAGCCAAATTCACATCGGCCTCGGTGATTGCACCTACTCCTTTGTGAACGATATTCACTTGAATTTGTTCGGTAGATAGTCGCAACAATGAATCGGAAAGGGCTTCAATGGAACCATCCACGTCACCTTTTACAATCAAGTTCAACTCCTTGAAATCGCCAATCGCCAAACGACGACCAATCTCATCCAATGTAATGTGTTTCGTTGTACGCAAACCTTGCTCACGGTACAATTGCTCACGTTTAGAGGCAATTGCTTTCGCTTCGCGTTCGTCATCCATGATGTGGAAAGTATCTCCCGCACTTGGTGCACCGTTGATTCCCAATACGGAAACCGGTTGACTAGGTCCGGCTGTTTTCAAAATCACACCGTGCTCATCGTGCATTGCACGCACACGACCGTAATTTCTACCTACCAGGATCACATCACCTACTTTCATTGTTCCGGCTTGTACCAACATGTTGGTTACATATCCTTTTCCTTTATCCAATGAAGATTCGATCACGGTACCAACCGCATTTTTTGACGGATTGGCACGCAACGCCAACAATTCCGCTTCCAACAACACTTTGTCTAACAAGGCATCGATGTTGAGGTTTTGTTTCGCCGAAATTTCCTGACATTGGTATTTTCCACCCCATTCTTCCACCAGGATATTCATGGCTGAAAGTTGTTCGCGGATTTTATCGGGATTTGCTCCCGGTTTGTCAATTTTATTGATGGCAAATACCATCGGTACGTTTGCTGCCTGAGCGTGAGAGATTGCCTCTTTTGTTTGTGGCATCACGTCATCGTCTGCCGCTACAATAATAATGGCAACATCCGTTACTTGAGCACCACGAGCACGCATCGCCGTAAAGGCTTCGTGACCCGGAGTATCAAGGAAAGTCATTTTTCGCTGATCTTTCAATGTTACCGAGTAAGCTC
>JBILJP010000349.1:0-5590 GCA_044377135.1 Fluviicola sp. | reverse complement strand
GTGAATAAACCTGTCCGTTGACCGTTTTCGGTAAGAATTGAAGCCAACATGTTGGACGTTGAGCCTTTTCCGTTTGTACCTGCTATGTGAATGAACCGAAGATCATCTTGCGGATTTCCGAATGCTTCCGCCAATACCCGAATGTTGTCCAAGCTTGGTTTATAAGCACTGACACCTTGTAGATGATACGCCGGAAATTGTTCAAACAGCCACGAAATGGTTGCTTCGTACGTCATTAACTAGCTGAAACGTTTACGGTTATTGCTGTTGTAAATACCGGTGAACCTTCAGCGATTTTGTTGTATTTCGCATCCGCCTTCACCAGACGTATTACCTCATTGATAACCACTGAATTGGCTGTTGTAGTCTTATCTCTTATTACGGTAGGTGTTCCAATTACGTTTCCATCAGAATCAACACTGACCTTTAACACCACTTTACAGTTTTCGTCTGAGTCAATATTTGCTGCATTCGGTCTTCGTTCCAGTGTGCGTTTTGTAGCACCGCCTCCTTGTCCGGGGCCTGTTCCCGGGCCTTTCCCGTCACCGATATCATCGCCCAGGCCTTTCCCTTTTCCTTTGTTGTTACCACCGCCTTTTCCACCGGAGCCACTAAACGGGCTTTTTTCAGTTGTTGAAGGTTCTTCATTTGGTTTTTTGCCATTGGTACTATTTCCTTTTCCCGGTTTGGTAGGCTTTGTGTTAGGAGTCAAGCCTTCCATTTGCATCATTGGGTTGGGAGTAGGGTCGTATTTTGAATTGTCAGGAGTACCCGAACCGCCGCCTCCAACAATTTTAAACGGAGTTGGTAACGTTTCAATCGGATCAACAGGTGGAGCTTCCAATGTTAAAAGCGTTGTATCCATTTTCACTACCGGAACAGCTAATTGTTCAACCGGAGTACTCAAACCAAAGCTGACCATCGTGAAGATGCCGAACAATCCTACAATTCCCAGTAAAATAAACAATACAAGGTCATTGTAATCACGGCGAATGGAGTAAGCTCCATATTTTTTGTTGCGTTCTTCAAATACGACATTGATACGATCCACACACGTAATGTGTTGCCAATCTTTAGAGTCGAAGTAATCATACAGGGAAATTCCCAACATGATAACGGCAATTAAAATCATTACAGACATAGCTCTCTATTTTTATATTCCATACAACCTGCATGCCAGAGTGTTCAATACATGAAGGAAGTATTTAAACTTTCAAACCTAGTTATAAACAGGATGTGTAAAATAGATGCATACGCCGAATTATTAACGTTTAGCTGTTAAGATTACTGTTCTGTACGGATCAAAGATGAACATCCTTGATGTACTTATAGTCTAAAAATGGAAAAAGGTTACACTATAGGCTTATTGTGCCTTGAATTTATAGGTAATTGTGCCTTCTTGCATGGGTTTTGAGGAGGCGTTGAAACGTGCTTTTTTGGCGTATTTACGAGCGTTTTCCACTACACATGGGTCTATTCCTTCAACTGAAAGCGGTTCGGCGTATTTTACGTATCCACCGTCATCAACTTTGATTTTCAGCGTAATTGTTCCGCCTTTTTGACAGGTGTATGTTGGGTATTGTAAGTACCAGTTATCATTATTGAAAGGTGTTCTTCCATCAAGATCAAAGTCGGCAGCTTGTTTAGTTTCCGGTGTTGAACCTTTGTTTCCATTAGAACCGTTTACGTTGTTGCCGGCCTTTTTCAAGGCATCTTGCCGCATTTTCTCGCGGTTAGCCTTTCGTTCTTCCGAGCGTTTTTTGATGTCTTCACTCGTTTTTTCAAAGTGATCGGCCTGCGCGTTGATCTCTTCACTTGAAGTACGCGGGGTTTTTGGTTTTTCCGGCTTTACCTGAGTTTCATTGGGAGCATCATTCGGGTTGGTCGATTCCTTCACGGACTTTTCCTGCGACTCCTGATCTGCTTCATTTTGTCCGCCCGACCCGCTCTCGCTTTTAATGGAGTAGGATGGAGGTAAAGTTGGAACATCTTCTTTCGGAGGTTCGTACAAACTGAGTAAGGTAGTATCGTCGATTGGAGTAGGGGCAATGATACTCGGTAATTCACCTCTGTATCCCATGGTGTACTGCGTTCCGAGTGTTAGTCCGAACAAAGCCACCAGCCCCGCAACAATGATGAGCATAACGTTATTGTACGTTTTGCGCATCGAATAAACACTATAACGTTTGTTTGTGTGATTGATGGAAATAATCTGCTGTACGGTCGCCGTCAATTGATTCAAATCTCGTGAATCAATAAAGTTGTAAAGGGATATCACCAATGCAACTATTACGATGAGCCATACTACTACCATTGAATCAAATTTACGACTTCTGAATGATCTGAAAACGAATCAGGCAAAGATTAAGCCTAAATTACGTTAAACGAGTTGTTACTGTGGATTTACCTCTTTGGTGAAGTCCAATCGGTATTGCCAGTTGTTTTTCTGTGCAAGGGCTGCCACGTTGTAGATCGTTTCATATTTGGCTAATTGAGCACCTTCAATTTTTAACTGTTTGGTAGGACTTTCAATCATTTTATCAGCTATCAACGATTTTATTTCATCGAACGATCGCTTGTCTTTTGCTGTTTCACCCGGAAGCAAATAATACTCGTTGTCTTTGGTGATTACCACCGTAAGGCTGGGCTGAAATTCTTCAGTTGGCTCAACCGAAACAGGAGCGTCCTCTTTTTTGGAAGCCACTGCCATTACGAGGAAAAAAATAAGCATCACCAACACCACTGAAGAAATGGCGGTGAGTCCGTTACCTACTTTTACCTTATTTTTCTGACCGAAGTTCATAATTATTTGCCAGGTTCGTTTAACAAATCCATAAACTCAATGGCTGTATTCTCCATGTTGTAAACGATGCGTCCGATGCGTGCTACCAAGAAATTGTATCCTAAGTAAGCGATCACGCCCACCATCAATCCTTCAACAGAAGTAATCAAAGCGGTAAGAATTCCCGGAGAAATGGATTTTAAATCGATTGATTTCGCCATTTCCACATCCATAAACAACATCACCAATCCGGCTAATGTGCCAAGAAAACCAAGCATTGGACCTGCTCCGGAAGCAGTTGCCAAAAAGCTCACGCGTTGTTCCAACGTCATGATTTCCAATTTTCCGCTGTTTTCAATCGTAGCAGCAATATTGTCCATCGGTTTTCCCAATCGATTGATTCCTTTTTCCAACATGCGCGCTGAAGGACTTTCCGAATTGGCACAAAACTTACGTGCGGCATCGATGTTTCCTTCTACCAAATAACCTTTGATCTTTTTCAAGAAATCATCTTCCTCGCGTGAAGCACGACGCAAAGCGGTATAGCGCTCAACAAAGATGAATACCACGTATCCGAACATGGCTAATAACCCAAGATTGATCAACCAGCCAATTCCGGCATTGGAGTCAATGATGATATCCATGATCGATAATTTATTTACACTCTTTGCGGCGGCTTCTTCGCCCACAACCATCTGAAGATTCAACAATGCGCTCATAGTTTTCTATTCGTCTCTTTAAGTCCTGATCTTTGTGTATTCATAACCACTGAATCTGAAAAGATTACACGTGCGTTTCATGAATACCGACAAAAAAACAAAAAAAAACAGTCGCAGAAACGTTCTGTCGGCTTCGTTAATCAACAATTGGCTTTTAATTGCCAACAGTTGGCGCCCACAAATGAATTAGGTGCATGTCATCCGCTAGCTGATGACGAAATATAAAATGGGTTCCCACGAATTCACGAATTACAGCTCGCCTAACGGACTCGCTAAGCATGTAACGTATAGTGTGCGCAATTGTCTGGCAAATAGATAAACCAAGCGTGTCCGTTGCGCCTTTGCTGAAGCTTGTGCCATCGCTAAAGCTTTTGGCGACAAGCGATCAGCGTAAGTATTAGAAATGCAATAAGCCTCAGGCTGACGTGTATTCGTGGGAAAGCAAAACATACGCCGCAGGCGGATGGAAAACAAAAAACCTCCGCAAATGCGGAGGTCAATTAAATCTATTTATGAGAAACTTAAACTAATTGCTTCAATGCAATTTCGAATGCTGTCTTCGCAATATTGGTTTTTCCGCTGTTGATAGCATGTGTTTTCACCAACGCTTCACGAATGATTGAGCTGGTATCTTCAAAAATGCCTTTATCGGTAATTTGTTTCAAATCGTTGCTCATCAGATACGCAAAAACGCGCGCCATTCCGCAGTTGGAAATAAAATCAGGAATTACCGAAATATGATTGTCTGCATAATCTGCGATCGGTCCGAAGAAGATTTCTTTGTCGGCAAACGGAACATTGGCTCCGGCTGAAATGACTTCTACACCAGCTTTCACCATGCGGTCAACTTGTTCTTGTGTAATTAGGCGAGATGCAGCGCAAGGAATGAAAACATCGGCTTTCACATCCCAAACCTTCGAGTTTACTTCGTCAAACGAAAGCAAGTTAGGATGAACCAATTCATTTCCGTTTTTGTTCAAAAACAATTCGCGAATTTCTTCCAGAGAAAAACCGTTCTCGTTGATCAATCCACCAACGCGGTCAATGATTCCTACAACTACAGCTCCTTGTTGCGCCAAATAATAAGCACCTGCAGAGCCAACATTCCCCCAACCTTGTACGATAACGCGTTTTCCTTGAATGGAACCACCCCAGATATCGTAGAAATGAGCAACCGATTGAGCAACGCCATAACCGGTAATCATATCCGCAACAACGTATTTTCGATTGACATCCGGTGAAAACTGAGTATCCTCAATCACTTTCAAAACACCGTTTCTTAACTGACCGATGCGATTGATTTTTTGTGCTTCGCGCGGTTGAAAGTGTCCGTTGAAAACACCTTCTTGCGGATGCCAAACCCCACAGTCTTCCGTAATCGGAATCACTTCATGAATTTCGTCAACATTCAAATCACCACCAGTTCCGTAATAATGTTTCAATAACGGAGCAACAGCTGCGTACCATCTACGCAAAACACCTTCTTTACGTGGATCTTTCGGATCAAAGTTGATTCCCGATTTAGCTCCGCCAATTGGCGGTCCGGCAACGGTGAATTTAACCTCCATCGTTTTTGCCAACGATTCAACTTCTCGTTTGTCCAATCCTGAACGCATACGTGTACCACCGCCGGCAGCACCCCCGCGTAATGAATTAATGACAACCCAACCTTCAGCTTCCGTTTCGGCATCTTTCCATTCAAAGACGATTTCGGGGCGCTTATTTTCAAATTGTTCGAGCAGTTGTTTCATGTGTTTGGAGCTTCAATTGTTAAAGCCGCAAAAGTAATAAAGTATTTGGTTGAATGAGCGTATCCGGTCAATTATGGAAGGTGTAAAACACCACCGCACACATCTTTTGACGCGCCTGTTACCGAAGCGATACAATTGGGTTCTTTCTCCAGAAACAGTACCCCTAGCAATGCAAAAATCAGTGCTTCTTTGAAGTCAATTAGCTGATTATCAGGTAGAATAATATTGCCTTTGAAGTAGCGTTTTAAGCGCTCAATCAGGTAGCTGTTTTTGGCTCCACCGCCGGTTATCATTACCGATTCCAATTGATGGTCGTTGAGTGTTTTTCCAATCTGAAT
>JBILJP010000348.1:0-5591 GCA_044377135.1 Fluviicola sp. | reverse complement strand
CTACCGCTCCGGACAAACCAAAACCGGCAACCAAAGATGTTCCCAACGCACGCAGGTTTTTGGGTAAAACTTCCGAAACCAATGTGATCCCTGCGCCCAATTCACCCGCCAAACCTATTCCGGCAATGAAGCGCAAACCAATATAACTATAGGTCAACGTTTCTTTATCGCCCGGAAAATAAGGCAACAATCCACATGCAATATTGGCTACAGAATACAAAATAATAGAACCGAAAAGAACCGATAACCGACCGCGTTTGTCGCCTAAAACACCCCATAAAATACCTCCGAGTAACAAACCGCCCATTTGCCAGTTGATGATCGAACCGCCCACCGAATCTACTTCAGCTGCTGTAAAGCCCAATCCCAACAAACTGGGTTCGCGCACGATACCAAACAACAATAAATCGTAAATATCCACGAAGTAACCCAATGCGGCTACAATGACAGGCAATGAGAATAAGGGTTTGTAGGAAATTTTTTCCACAGTAGTTTCGTTTTTAAGAGCTTGAAAATAGTCAGATTTTGCGGTATGCAAGATGCTTTTCAATGAAATGTAACCGAATTCGGAAACCAACGTTCCGTAACAGCTAAAAAATGGGTAAAATTGTACATGTTTTCGGATGAACAGTTTATGCAGCGTGCCATTCAGTTGGCGCTTTTAGGAGGCGTTTCCGTGGCACCCAATCCGATGGTTGGAGCTGTCATTGTGCACAACAACCGCATTATTGGCGAAGGGTATCATCAGGTATTCGGTTCGGCCCACGCAGAAGTCAATGCAGTCAACAGCGTAGAAGATGAATCATTACTGAGCGAATCAACGATTTACGTAACGCTGGAACCCTGCGCTCATTTCGGAAAAACACCGCCTTGTGCCAATTTATTGGTTCAGAAACGTTTCAAACGCGTGGTAATTGGTACCGTTGATCCGTTTGCAAAAGTAGCCGGACAAGGCATTCGCATTTTACAAGAAGCCGGTATCGATTGCACGATCGGTGTGTTGGAAACTGAATGCCAGGCAGTGAATAAACGCTTTTTTACCTTTCACCAGCGTCAACGTCCGTATGTGATATTGAAATGGGCACAAACGCCAGACGGTTTTATCGACGCCGATCGCAATAACAACGAAACGGGTGAAATTCGCTGGATTTCATCACCCGATACTCAAACACTCGTGCACCAATGGCGTGCCGAAGAACAGGCTATTTTAGTGGGCTGGCGTACTGTGTTGAACGACAATCCGAGTTTAACCGTGCGTGCTGTGAGTGGAAAGAACCCCATTCGCATTATTGTAGACAGCCAATTGCAGGCGCCGAAAACAGCAACGGTTTTTACCGACGGTTTACCGACCATTGTATTCAATACTTTGCGCGACGATCAGGAAGGTGCCGTTCGGTTTGTACAACTACCCGATTGTTCGGTTGAAAACCAATTAAAAGCCTTGTACAAGCTCAACATTACTTCTGTATTTATTGAAGGTGGAAAATTTACCTTGCAACAGTACATTGATACCAACAGTTGGGACGAAGCCCGCGTCATTGTGGGAACCAATCGCTTCGGTTCGGGAATCACGGCTCCGAATATCGGACGCGTTCCAACAAAAACGATGACCTACTCAACGGATACCATTCATACTTTCTCGCCATCATGATCGAACTTATTTTCAGTATCCTGAGTTCTTCGGTACTCTTTTTCCTTTTCCGGTTATTCCCCAAATACAAAGTAGATACCGCTCAGGCTATTGTGGTGAATTACTTCACTGCCTTTATTTGCGGATGTTTGGTAAACCAGGCTCTCCCCGATTTCAAGGGTTTATTGGAAACCAACCTGTTGCCCTACGTATTGCTTGCAGGCTTCCTGTTTATTAGTTTGTTTGTAGGAATGGGCTACAGTTCGCAGAAAAACGGCATGGGAACCACTTCTGTTGCGGTAAAGATGAGCATGGCTTTAGCGATGATTTTCTTCATTATTGCGTACAACGAACCTGTTACGTTTTTGAAAATCGTAGGGTTTATTCTGGCATTTACCGGAATTATTCTCATTACTTACCAAAAAGACCAATCGTCGAATAAAGGCGCGGTGTTATTGCTGTTACTACTTTTTGTGGGAAGCGCGGTATTGGAAACTTTGCTCAATTACGCTCAAAAGAAACTCCTCAACGACTTCCCCGAATCAATGTTTACTGCCTTTGGTTTTCTAGCCGCCGGGTGTTTGGGCGTTTTATGGATGATCACCGAATATGCCCGCAAGAAACGCACCTTTTCCTGGAAAAACATTGTTGGTGGAATTGCGCTCGGCATTCCGAATTACTTTTCCATTTACCTGCTGATCCGCTCGTATCAAACCACGGGTTGGGAAGACACCACAACCATTGCCGTAATGGGAATAGGCGTTGTATCGCTTGCAGCTGTATTCGGAATGCTTATTTTTAAAGAGTCGGCCAAATGGAACAAAATACTGGGTTTGGTTTGCGCCATAGGAGCCATTGTGTTGCTGACCGTATTCTCGAAACAATAACCGTTTTTAACGAATTGAACTATGAAAATTTATCCGATCGAAACAGGAACGTTTAAACTGGATGGAGGCGCCATGTTTGGAGTGGTTCCGAAAACCTTGTGGCAAAAAACCAATCCGGCAGATGAAAACAACCTTTGTACCTGGGCCATGCGTTGTTTGCTGATTGAAGATGGAAATCGGTTGATGCTCATTGATACCGGAATCGGTGATAAACAATCGGAAAAATTCTTTTCGCACTATTACCTGGCCGATACTAAGACATTGGAACAAAGTCTCAACAAGCACGGTTTCGGGTTAGATCAAATTACCGATGTATTCCTTACCCACTTGCATTTTGACCATTGTGGTGGCGCTGTGAAATGGAACAACGATCGCACAAAATTAGAATTGGTATTTCCGAATGCGACGTATTGGAGCACCGAAAACCATTGGGAATGGGCCACAAAACCCAATCCGCGTGAAAAAGCGTCATTCTTAAGCGAAAATATTCTACCGATTCAAGAAAGTGGACAATTAAAAATGGTAAATCGAACAGGCAATTACAGTACAGATGTTTTCCCGAATATCGATGTGCTTTTTGTGGACGGTCACACCGAAAGCATGATGATTCCGCACATACATTACAAGGACAAAACCCTGGTGTTTATGGCTGATTTACTGCCAAGTACGGGGCACATTCCGCTTCCGTATGTAATGGGCTACGATACCCGTCCGTTGCTTACCATGACAGAAAAAGAATTGTTCCTGAATACGGCGGCAGAAAAGGAATTGGTGTTGTTTTTGGAACACGATTCTGTAAATGAATGCTGTACTTTGAAACAAACTGACAAAGGTATCCGTATGAATGAATCGCATTCGTTTGCGGAAATATTCGGTTAACCGCCGATATTTCGTTAAAAAGCGTATTTTGAACTGTCGTTAATTTGGGACAACTATGAACAATTACTTGCTGCAACTACTGAAAGAGGTCAAAACCATTATCATTCCGGGCTTGGGAGCGCTTACGCTGACCAATGAAACCACGGGCGAAATGATGTTTATGCCTTATCTGAAATACGATGATGGAAACCTGGCCAATCACATTGCCACCAAGGAAGGCATGGAACTCAACGATGCCAAAAACCTCATTGCGAAGTTTGTACGCGAAGTCACAGCCGAGTTAGACAAAGGTAATTCGTACGACATGTACCAATTCGGAAGTTTCAAAAAAGTAGACGGCGACGTAGCTTTTGAACAATGGTCGGCTGGTACGGTTTCAGAACCTGTTAGTGAACCTGAGCCTCTAGTAAATACGCCAGTGATGGCCGATCCTGAGCCGATAATTGAACCTGTTGTTGAACCGATTATTGAACCGGAACCTGCGATTGTACCCGAGCCGGTTGTAGTACCGGTTGTAGAACCTGAGCCAATCATAGAACCAGAGACCACTGTAAATGCGCCATTGATGGCGGATACTGTTGTTGAACCTACTCCGGAACCGGTTGTGGAACCAGAGCCGATTGTGGCACCGGTTGTTGCACCTGATCCAATCAAAGAACCTGAGACCACTGTAAATGCGCCATTGATGGCGGATACTGATCCGATCGTTGTGGCGGAACCAGTTGCGCCTACTCCTCCAGTGGAACCCAAAAAACAACTATCTCCGAAAGAACAACTGGCAGCTGCCGATGCTAAAAAAGAGAAAACGGCTAAAGCTCCAAAAACCGCTCAACCGAAGAAAAAAGGACGCGCTTTGGGCTACATTCTTTGGGGATTTTTGGTTTTATTGATGGGTGGTGCAACGTATATAGCATTGAATTTTGATACACTCAAGAAAGACTTCCCTATCCTGGCTGATTTGGCCGGAGAAAATGAAGCAGGCATTCCAAGCGATGACGACAAACCGGCTATAGCCGAAGGCGAAAAAGACGCCAACCCGGATAACGATTCGATCTATGAGTCGGAAGAACCGGCTTCAGAAAACGAAATGGAGAGCACTCCTACTCCGGATGATGCTCCTGCCGTTGCTCCAGAGCCCGAACCGGTGAAAGAAAAACCAGCTCCGAAACCAAAACCTGCTCCAAAACCGGTTGAAAAACCGAAGCCAGTGGCCAAACCGAAACCGGCTCCGAAACCAACGAATTCTACTCCGAAAAAACCGAAGCCAAAACCGAGCAGTAATTCCAATGTTGTCATTGGTTCGCCCGATCCTTCCAGACCTTACCACGTGATTGGTGGATCTTTCGGTTCGGAAGCCAATGCGAAACGCCTGGCGCGTCAATTGATTGCCAAAGGTCAACCTTCTGTTGTAGTAGGCGAATTCAACGGCATGTACCGTGTGAGTATTGCGAGTTTTGCTACCGAGGCTGAGGCCATGCAAGCGAATAATGATTTGAAGAGTGTTGTGCCGGCGGCATGGGTGTTTAAATGGCCATGAGTTGTATTCCATCAGCCTAAGGCTGTCTAAAAGAACTTGCACTGCTCGTGAAAGTGATGTTATCCTACTTTTTTCTTGATAAAAAAGTAGGCAAAAAATCAAGGCTGTACATCCCTCACTTGAGAACTACACGTCATTCCTCTGCCTTCACCCCAACTCGCAAACACCATTTGCGAATTCTTTTGCAAAGAATCCGATGGTTGAGCTCAAACAGGGGTTAGACTGCGTTCCATTTCGTTTGTTCTCTTACGCGATGGATGTAATGCCAAAATGCCTTCTAAACAGAAAAAACCTATAAAATGGCAGATGGTCCGATATGAATGGTTTGTAAGAGAATCAATTGTACGAACGAAGGGGAGAAATAACCGCCAGCATACTTCTACCCGTTTCAGATTAAAACGAAAAACGTCATTCACTCCTGCATGGAGCCTCGTGCTGGTTTTGCAAACACGACTAATGATTCAGGTTTCAACTAAAGATTCATCTCCTAAAATGGCTTGTGGTCCGCGATATGAATGGTTGGTAAGAGAATCGTTTTATTAACGAAAAGTTCTCCTTCTAAGGCTGATTCAATCATTAAAAACCCGATGCGCTTGTGGCGGACCGGGTTATCAGATAACGGATTCTTCGAACAATCATTCCTTCGCGCCATCGGGCG
>JBILJP010000040.1:0-20523 GCA_044377135.1 Fluviicola sp. | reverse complement strand
CAAACCCTGATCCGGCGGCACCACCAACAGCCACTGGTCGTCAAACGCAATATGCCAATCTACAATTGGTCATCGAACCAACAATTCCTTGTTCGGCAGCACCAACTCATGCCAATACGTTGACTTCTGCACCAAATGTTTGCGACGGAGGAACAGCAAATCTTTCTATGAGTGTCAGTGATTTCAATACCGGAATTACCTACCAATGGCAACAAAACAACGGTGCCGGCTGGACAAATATTGCAGGAGCTACCGCAACTACCTACACCGCAAGCAATTTGCTTTTAACGAGTGATTTCCGTGTAATTGCTACTTGTAACAATACAGTACAATCTGACACCGCAGCAGAAATCACGGTAAACGTAAACCCTATCCCGGTTGTTACAATTGACCATGTTGATGTTGCTACCTGTGGTGGAGAACCTGCAAATCTAACAGCATCCGGAGCAGATACCTATTTATGGACACCAACCACATTGTTGTCTCCTTCAGCTACGGCCTCAAACGTCAATGTAATTCCTGCAACTACAACAATATATACTGTTACAGGAACCACAGCTGCAGGATGTTCTGCAACAGCTTCAGCCAAAATTACCCCTGTAACGATGGTTACTTCCGAAGCCACCTACAATCCGTCTGAAAATTGCGAACCGGGATCTCCCGTAACAATTGAAGTAACCGGTCTTCCGGCAGAAATCACCAGTGGTGGAACATGGGAATACCGTTGGTTAGCGGCAGATAGTGTAACTGTTCTTCAAGACTGGAATAGCTCGAACCAATATACATTTATTCCTACAGAAGATAGTGTTTACGGTCACTTTTATCAAGTACGTTCTACTTCTTGTCCAACCGATTATGTTGATTCCGTATATACATCTATCGCCATTGGTTTTGGTGCTGATGTGGACTTGACACATTACAATTGCAATACTATGGGCGGAACCATTGCATTGAGCAATCCTTTCGGTCAAACTGAAATTACAGAATTGTATGCCAACGATTTGTCTAATCAAGCAAACATGCCTGATTTTACGCTAACAGGTAATGCCAGCGTAACAGGTGGTCGCACTGTACTAACACCTTCGGCTACTGGTCAAAACGGATACGCTCAATTGACGATGCCTAACTTTACAGCAGGATTAAACAATTCAATGACTGTTTCTTTCAACATGACAGCAGATACACCGATCAACACTTACGGAACAGGTGGTGCTGACGGACTTGCTTACTCCTTTGGAGATGATGCCGCACAAGCTTCAAACGGTACAGGACACAACGGAAAAGGCACCAAGTTGCGTTTATCGTTTGATGCTGCCGGAAACTCCAGTGAAAACGGAAATGTATCCGGAATCTATTTGGTGTACGGTTGGACAGCAGCCAACGCGTTTGGTCCGGCAAGTACACAAACACTTGCTTACTCAGCCAATACAGCATTGTGGAAAATCAAAACGGACATTCCGGTTGTGTTAACCATCAATACAGAAGGAAAAGCAACTGTAACGGTTGACGGACAAGTTATTTTCAGTGATATCCAACTTCCTGCAGCTTATATGACAGCGGATGTTTCTAACTGGAAACACCTTTTCTCTGCACAAACAGGAGGTGATGCAATGCGTCAGGCGGTGTCTAATTTAAGTATTGAAGCCGGAAGCCTTAATTACGGAATTACAGACGGAAACAGCGCTACACCTCCAACAACATGGCAAGGTGGCACAAGTTTCACAGACTTGCTTCCGGGAATGTATGATATCTGGATTTCAAAAGACACAATGGGTACTTGCTTGAAAAACATCGGTACATACGAAATTTTGAACACCAATCCGGTAGTAGAATTGGGTAACGACACAACCATTTGTGAAGGTGAAACATTGCTTCTTGATGCAGGTAATCCGGGATCGGTTTATGTTTGGAGCAACTCCAACACCTACACACAAACACAAGAAATCGCAGAAGCAGGTTCGTATATTGTTTATGTAACAGATCCGCAAGGATGTTTGGGAATCGGAACCATCAATGTTGATGTAAACGATTCACCAAGTGCTGCGGGAATCTACTCACAAGGTTCTTTCCCAACAGTTTTCTTCGCAGTTACCAGCCCTGAAAATGCATCAACATACGACTGGAATTTTGGAGATGGTGCTACCATTACAAACGGACCTTCAAGTGTATCGCATACCTACACAACCGACGGAACGTTTACCGTTACGGCAACCCTTACAAACGACTGTGGAACGGCAACCGTAAGCACTTCGGTTACATTAACAGACGTTACCGGAATCAATGAGAATCAAATCGACGGATTGGTTGTTTACCCGAATCCGGCAACAGATCAGGTAACCATTTCACTTCCTGACAATGAAACCAGTGAAGTAAGTGTTTACGACCTTTCAGGTGCTTTGGTTCAATCAACTCAATCATTCCATTCATCCACTTCAATGAATGTTTCCCAATGGACAAAAGGAGTTTACTTCCTGCACATTCGCAATCAAGGTAAATCCAGTGTTTCCAAATTGGTTATTCAATAGTTAAGTAGTAGTAAGTAGTAAATAAGTAGTCAGAGAATGGGATAGCCACACGGTTATCCCATTTTTAGGATTCTAAACAATTCGTTTTTAACGAAAAACATCACTTTATCGATCATGAAAACAGCTGGTATTTTATTCGCAATGGTTTGTTTCGTTCAACTCAGTTGGGCACAGTGCACCTGGACGTCCGTTTTTTACGACTCGTATGAATACACGTCCGTCATTCCCTATATTGTGCCGGGAACAACCTATCAAAACACCTCCCAAACATATGCCGGTTGTGTGCGAACAGGAACCCGTGGAATGTACCTGAATATTGTTGATGGTTTTAGTGGTGTTGTTTATTCTCAGCCTTTTCAGGATATCTGTATCGGGCAAAATTACCGTTTTACATTTTCAACCCGCGACGCTTTTTCAAGCACCAACAACCTTACGTTTAATGTCTACGACAACAATTCCAATGCATTACTTGCCTCTCAAACCGTAATCACCAATAGCATTTGGAATGATGTAACAATGCCTTCTTTTACGGCAACCGCTACAACAATTCGTTTTGAAATTGTAAGCAACACGCCCGGTGGCCCTGGAAATGATGCTGGTTTTGACGACCTCAGACTTCAACAATGCCAACCCAATCCTATCAATCAAACCGTTACAAAATGCATTGGCACACCCGATTTTAATCTTTACAACGAACAAGCCGGTATAACTCTTGGTCAGTCAGGAATATGGACAGGACCTGCAGCACTGCAAAACGGTTATCTGGGCACCTTTAATACCGCGGTCAATCCGAATGGAACATACACCTATACCATTGACGGCGCTATCGGATGTGCAGACAGTATTTCCAATTTCAATGTTCAGGTAATTTCAAGTCCTGACATTACGCCTTTTACAGCAATCAATGCTTGTCAAAACACCATTTTACCGGCAATAACGGGAACAAATATTACTGCCAACGCGGCTTATTTTACCGGAACAAACGGAACAGGAACAGCATACAATCCCGGAGCTTCCGTTACCACTTCGCAAACACTTTATGCTTACGACGGAATAGTGGGGTGCTCCGATCAGGAACCGGTAGTTATTACCATTTCACAACCAAATACTGCTGGAAACGATGAAAACATCAGTTATTGCTCTCCTGTTGGAAGCATCGACTTAAACCTTCTACTGAATGGGAATACCGGTCAGGCAGGAATATGGGCGGAAACCACCATTCCAGCCTCAGGAACATTTACGCCGGCAAACGGAGCATTCAACACCTCCGGAATTCCTTTCGGAACGTATTCATTTACGTATACGACCCCTGCTAACGGCGCTTGTCTTTCAGATCAGGCAATGTTTACCGTTTCTATCGGAGAACAGGCTAATGTAGATCTTGGAAACGACACTACTTTTTGCCAGGGACAAGGGATAACGCTTAATCCGGGTGTATTTGACAGCTATCTTTGGGACAACAACAGCGTTAACCAAACCCGATACGTGACACTTCCCGGAACCTATTGGGTAAAAGTGGGCAACATCGGTGACAATATCATTCTAAACGGCGATTTCGAACAAGGTAATAGTGGTTTCTCTACCGGCTATTTACCGGGATCGGGCGGAGCTTTCGGGTTATTATCCAATGCCGGAACGTATGCCATCAGCACTTCGCCAAATTTGGTGCACAACAATTTTAATGCTTGTCAGGATCATACCCCCAATCCGGGTACGAACATGCTTATTGTAAATGGATCGGGCACGCCCAACACAAGCGTTTGGTGTCAAACCGTAGATGTTTTGCCCAATACGGATTATCAATTCAGCACTTGGGTTTCTTCGGCCTTGAACGATGCCAATGTCGCTCAACTGCAATTTAACATTGACGGTGCGAATTTAGGAAGCATCTTTTCACCATCGGCATCAGGTTGCGCCTGGTCGCAATTTTACCAAACCTGGAATTCGGGAATGGCAACCAATATACAGATCTGTATTGTGAATCAAAACACCAACGTAGGTGGAAATGACTTTACCATTGATGACATTAGTTTCGCTCCGATATGTTACGCTTACGACACAATTGTAGTGGGCAATTACCCTCAACCGGTTATAACGGTTTCTCCGAATGATACGATTTGCGCCGGTGAAACAGCTCAACTCACCGCTTCTTCTGCTGCAAACAACCTCACATATACATGGAATCCGGGAGCGCTCTCAGGAAATCCAATTGTTGTTTCACCGCTTGTTTCAACGGTTTATACCGTGAGTGCGATTTCACCCGAAGGTTGTACTTCCAACATAGTGAACCGCACTGTGCTTGTTCGGCCTACACCACAAGCGGATATTTTTGTGAATGGAAACGATACCGTTTGTATAGGAGCAACCGTTTTATTGGACGGAACCTCATCATTACCAAGTTCCACTTTTTTATGGTCGCCCGGTAATGGTGTTGCGCAGCAAGAAGCCGTAATACCTGTTGCGAATACAACTTATTCTCTAACGGTAACTTCTCCATTCGGATGTAGCCATGATACCTCAGTCACTATTTTCGTTATTCCCGACCTGGAAGTTGATATTTCAGGAATCACCTCTTTTTGCGAAGGTTCAGGAACCACACTTACGGCAACGTCAAATCAACCCGACATGGAATACCATTGGCTTCCTACCGGCGAAACAACTTCACAAGTGACACTTTCATCGGGTAATGCCGGATGGATTTATGTTACTGGAGACTATTTCTTCTGTCCGCAGGCGATTGATTCCGTTCAACTTGTTGTACAACCCAATCCAACGGTTATTGTTCCGCAAGATGTGGAAGTTTGTCCGGGTGAACCGGTTACCATGCAAGTTGCATCAGACCAACCCGGAAGTACGTTTGTCTGGAATCCGGGAAATCTTTCGGGTGAAGTGAATACCCTAACAGCCACCTCAACAACCGTTTATTATGTTTATGCTCAAAACGGAGCTTGTGTTTCATCGCTTGATTCGTTTGCGATCAATGTTTCCTCAGCCTGTTACCTTACTATTCCAAATGTATTTACACCAAACGGCGACCTTACCAATGACTTTTTCCAACTCGTTTCACACGAGGGAATCGAATCATTGAGTTGTGTGATTGTGAATCGTTGGGGAAATACTATTCGAACGTTCAATACACCCGATTTCGCCTGGGATGGTACAGATGAATCCGGGAATACCGTTTCGGAAGGTGTTTATTTCTATCGGATTGAAGCAGTGACCAATGCGCAGGAAATCCTGAATGAGCATGGAACGGTGTCGTTGGTTCATTAGCCGAAGTATTGGTACGAAAATTGTAGTATCTTGGTGTTATTAAACCTTCGATCATGAAACAATTGTACATCCTTTTTGCCTTCGTTCCTTTTGTATCCATGGCTCAACGTGCCCAAATCGGGACTTATTTCACGTGTGATATTCCCAATAAAAGTGTGATGCCCAAGATGAGCACCAATGCCGGATTGGGATTGCAATTTGCTTACAAGCCCATACAGCGCATACCGATTATGCTTGAATTTAAAGCAAGTATTGGAATGTATTCCAATCGTACGTTGCAACAAACCTATTATTTCGATTCAATCAGCAGCACCACAACAGATGTTACCTACTCAAGCGCTATGAATCGCTTATCATTAGGAACAAAACTCTACCTGGTGAATGACTACCGAACTGTACGACCTTTTATTACACCGCAAGTAGGAATGGCCTTTATGCGCTCTAAAATTGTGATTGCCGATCCGCAAGACCAAGACGATTGCAAAGCGTTGGAACGCAAAACTACCCAGCGTTACTCCGGATTAACTTATGGTGGTGAAGTTGGAGTCGAAGTGTCGATGAATCGCTTGTTCAAGATCAATTCAGAGGATAACACTCATCGGTTGTATGCTTCCGTGACGTTCATGAATAGTTTCAATCGTTTCGAATATGTGAATGTGAAATACATGCAAGATCATGATCATGCTGCAATGACAGGTGGAACTGGTGGTACTTCAACCACAGATGACGGTCGTGATATCAACGGTCAATTCATCAACGTTTCTACCAGTAGCATTCACGAACACAAAATTGCCGAGTTGTACAACACCAATCTTCGGTTTTGGGGATTCAATATCGGGTATACCTTTAATTTCTAGAAAAAAATCTGTTCCGATGACTGGTATCGGCTAGCCGATTCTTTGTTACTTTTTTTCATCCAACACTGATTTTTGTTTGACTAACTCACTTACCAATTAATTTTCAGAAAAAAAATAATTTTGCTTAAGCCCCGTTTTCAGACGAATTCGGGGTTTTTTATTGCCAATTTTGTCCCTGATTCAACGTTTTTTCACTTAAAGCTGTTACCAACTTGTGTTGTAGTAAGAAAGAGGTAACCAATTTACAAACTGTTTAATGAGCAAAGAGCAAACCAATGCTATTCCAACCGATAATGATTTCTTAACCGAAATCTACAATCACTACGGAAAAAAGCTATATGCCTATGCTTTGAAAACATGGAAAATAAGTGAAGACGATGCGTGGAATTTGATCTACAAAACACTCTACAAAGTCATTGAAACGCATCACAACTACACCTTCGAGACAGAAGATAAATTTGCGTCGTTTGTGTTCAAAATCTTCATTAACTATTTAAGAAACGATTATCGCGACAAGAAAAAAACAACGCTAGACGTAGCACCAACCGACGTTAGTGAATTACACGTACGAACCGAGGAACATCAACCGCACGAAGAACTCCCTGATCGAAAGATCAAGGTGCTTAGAGAAGTTCTCGACGGACTGGAAGATTGGCAACGAATTTTAGTGCTCATGAGAAGTGACGGAGCTGCCTACTCGGAAATTGCCAAGTATGTAGACAAACCCGAACAACAGCTGAAAGTTTACTACCAGCGAATTAAAGAAGTAATAACCAAAAAACTAAACGATCATGCTTGATTCAACTTTATCAGACAGTCAGCTGCGTGAAATGCTCAAACAGGTCGTTTTAACAGGTGACGACGACGACAAGCTTACAAAAACACTTTTAGATATGGAACAAAAATTTGTATTTGCAACTACAGCGACAATCGCTATTCCCGTTGCGCAAGAAGCAGCGCTTTTAGGCAAACTCGGTGGAGGAGCCGCTTACAAAACCGCAGCAAAATTCGGACTAAAATGGCTCTTCGGAGGAATCGGAGGAGTTGCCGTAACCGCTACGTCCATTCTGGTTTACCAACAACAACAGCCCAAAGAACCGCAACATCAGAAACCCGTAATAGCACATGTTCAACATTCCGACACTTCGAACTTTTTCGTAGCTAGTAAAACCGATAGTGTAGGATCGACCCCAACAATTTCTACACCAAAAGAAGTAACAGAGCAACCGTATGAATTGTTACCACTATCTCCTGTTAGTCCGATTGTCAGCACACCTTTGGAACGGCAGGAGGCAGTGGTTGCGGGTAACCTAGTTTCTAAAAGAGAAATACCTGAAATCCTTGCCCCATTGGAAGCACTGGATGATTTAAGCGAATTGGCTCCACTTTCACCATTGGAGGAACGATTCTATTCAGATGACAGTCTCTTTGCACTGCAATCGTTTGACGGCGTAAAAACACTTGAAATCAACGTTGAATTCGGCAATATCATTGTTACCAAAGCAAATGGCAATCAGGTGATCGTTGACCAACCCGAAGGAGTTATAGCCACCGAACAACGGCAAGAAAAGCTCTCTGTTTTCATGAAACCGGCGGATAAAAAGCAGCGTAAACACCATGACGACATTCCGTCATTTGATTTGAACATTGCTGTGCCGAAGGGAACAAGTTTGGTTATTGTAACATCAAGTGGTACAGTTGACATAGAAGGTTTGGAAGGAAAAAGCTGTGAAGTCACCAATAATTTCGGTGAAATCATCATCACAAACTGCATCACCGACATCAAAGCAACGGCCTCAAGTGGCTCTATTATTTTGACCAACATTACCGGAAAAACCGATCTGCATTCCTATTTCGGAGACGTGAATATCGAACACTCGCTGGGAGCAACATCAACACATATTTCATCGGGAAACTATGTGGCACATGATGTAAAGGGTGAAATGACGATTCAATCTGATTTTGGCGACATTTCCATTGTGAATGCGCTTGGAAACACCATCATCAACAGCAGTTCAGGATCCATTACCTTGGACAGTCTCAGTGGTGAAAAATGTACCATTAACAGCAATTTCGGTGATTTGCATCTACATGAAATCACCGCTGAAAGTTCGATTGTTTTAAACTCGGGAAGCACCTCCATCAATAAACTGAATGGCAATCTGAACTTAAATACTCAATTTGGTGATGTATCGATTGAAAACCTGATAGGTAACCTTCACTTGAATGGAAATTCGGGAGATATCCATCTCAAAAAACTTGTCGGAAATTTGGTGGTTGATTCGCAATTCGGAAACGTAACCATGAAAGACACCAAAGGTAATGTGTCTGTTCAGGCCAATTCGGGCGATATCAATGGCAACAATGTAGAAGTAACCGATAGTTTGTCAGTAGCGGTAGATTTCGGTAACAGTGATATCGAATTGGTCAACAGTGCAGATAATCTTCGGTTCGATGTGGAGGCCTCAATGGGAACCGCTAAAATTCACAAAGGCAACGTGAAATTGGAGGAAGAAGACGGTCATATCATCACCGATAAAGGTCGTATTTCTATCAAAGGAACTGCCCAATCGGGTAATGTTTCATTCGACTAGCAATTTAAGACCTCAGACTTTTAGACTGTTTACTCAACCATCTTTTGCCTTCAGTCTAAGGTCTTAAATTCACAAATTATATTAAATGAAGATCTAGCATAAGTAGCAAGTATCTAAAAGACAACTTGAAATTGAACCCGTACGAGAGTATTTCACTACTGAATAGTGTAGGAAAATCAGCGCATCTACCTGCCTTGGTAAACTTTCATTCGACTAAGTAAATTTAAAGACACTCGTTGCCTTTTTATCTGGAGAGAGATACTTGCGATTAATCGAGCTGCTTTCGGGTAGCTCGATTGTTTTTTTAGTTGGTTATAAAGCCGACTTCTACACTTCACCTATTCTCCCCCACCACTCACCGAATTATCCTTGTGTGGTCTTTATTCCTGCTATAGATTTGTTTAAAATTCACAAACAATGAGCACAGAACCAATTAACGCAGAGGATCAACACCATTATCTCAGCTGGCAAAAAAGCAACAAACGCGGTAAAATTACGACCGGTATTTTTGTGGTCGTATTCGGAATCTTATACCTATTACATGAAACGGGTGTCAAATTACCCACCTGGACCTTTACACCCGGTCCGTTTATCATCGCATTCGGTTTAATCGTACTGGTAAAGCACAAATTCAAAACACTCTTTGGCTACATCATGATCGCCGTTGGAAAACTCCTGATCTGGAAAGAAATTTACCCTGACGCCGTAAATATGAACATCGTTTGGCCCGTATTGGTGATCTTACTTGGTCTTGTCATTCTTTTCAAATCAAAACCAAGACAAGGTTTTGGCAGACACGGGAACCGATTTGATAAACGTCGTGATTTCTTAAAAAAACACCACCATCATTACTTCGACGGATTAGAAGATTTGGAAAACATTTCTCAGGATGACTTCATCGATGCCGTATCCATTTTCGGAGGCGTGCAAAAAAACGTGGTCAGCAAACAGTTTCGCGGAGCAGATATTGTTACCATTTTTGGTGGAAACGAGATCAACTTGTCTCAAGCCGATTTCAACCATCAAATTGTGATGGATGTGACCAATCTCTTTGGTGGAACTACTCTTACAATTCCCAATCACTGGCAGGTCAAAACCGAAGTGGTGAGCATTTTCGGTGGCATCGAAGATAAACGCCCAACTGACCAGCACAATAGTGACAACCCGGATAAAATCGTGATCTTACGTGGAACATGCATGTTCGGCGGTATCGAAATCAATAGCTTCAATTCAAAATAAGTTTATGGAAAAACGCACATCGTCCAATCAGGTAAAAATCAAGTTCTCTTTATGGGTACTGGCAGCCGCTGCAGTTCAATTTATTTTGCTCTGGGGCAACGGTTTTCCTTTTACAATTGCATTGAGAGATGCGCTGTTGAGTTCGCTTATTATGATTCTTCTCGGACAGATTCTCTACTTGATTCAACACAATTTCCATCCGTCAAAACCATTGAATTTCGTGAATTTCGCGATCATTTTCGTATTCACCGGAATGTTCCAACTTGCCTTCAACGGAATCTACAAATTACTCTTCAGCGATTACGATTGGCAACACTTTGTCTTTCCGTTTGAGGCCGTGCGAGCCGTAATGGCTTTCTTCTTCTTATTGCTGATCAGTTTGAATTGGTGGATTCAGAAAAACGCCCAAACACAAGCCAATATACAGGAGCAACTGCTGGAAAAAGAACGCGCATTGACCAAAGCAGAATTAGACAACATACACCAGCAGTTGCAACCTCACTTTTTGTTTAATAGTTTGAATTCCATTAGCGCCTTGACCATTTTGGAACCTACCGAAGCACATCGTATGATTCAGTTATTGAGCAACTTTCTTCGGGGAACACTTCGCAAAGACGTCCAACAATTGGTTCCGCTCAAAGAAGAATTAGAGCAAATCAGGCTTTATTTGGAAATCGAAAAAGTACGTTTCGGACATCGGCTTACTACCGAAATCAATAGTAGTGATGCTTGCGAAGAACTCAAAGTTCCGGCGCTGATCTTACAACCCATTCTCGAAAACGCCATTAAATACGGCTTATACGGGCAAGTAAATGCCATTACCATTTCGGTGAATGTGTTGTGCGACGGAAAACTGCTTACCGTAACCGTTTCGAGTCCTTACGATACCCAATTTGTCAACGCCAGCGAAGGAAAAGGATTCGGATTGGCGAGTATCCAACGTAGATTATCCTTATTTTTCGGACAAAGCGGGCTATTGTCCACCGCCAAGACGGACGAATTGTTTACCACAACCATTTGCATTCCACAAGTATGAAAAAAGTATTGATTGTTGACGACGAACCATTGGCACGCGCCATTATCAAATCATTTTTGCAGGCTCATCCAGACTTGGAATTGGTTGGAGAATGTGGAGACGGTTTTGAAGCCGCCAAAGTAATTGCAGAAACAAACCCCGATTTGTTATTGCTCGATATTCAAATGCCGAAGATCAACGGTTTTGAATTGCTGGAAATTCTGCCCGATCCTCCGGCTGTTATCTTCACCACGGCATTCGATGAATACGCCTTAAAAGCATTCGAGGTGCACGCTTTGGATTATTTATTGAAGCCGTTTTCGGCCGAACGTTTTGGTCAAGCCATTGAAAAATGGAAATCGGTAGCAGCAGAAAACAAAAAACCGGCCGGTTCCATTCATTACCAGGTTCCCGACGAACAATACCGTGTGGTCATCAAAGACGGAAGCGAAATCAAGATCATTCCCACAGCAGAGATTCATTACATCGAAGCGTATGATGATTACGTGAAAATCCATACCGGCAAAGGAACGCACCTCAAAAAGAAGACCATGAGTCATTTTGAATCGAGCCTGCCTTCGCAGCAATTCATCCGCATTCACCGTTCGTTTATTCTCAATATTCAAGAATTGACACGCATCGAATCATTCGAAAAAAACAGCTATATCGCCATTCTGAAATCAGGAGCGCGGTTGGCTATAAGCAGAACGTCGTATGCGGAATTGAAGGCGGTACTAGGCGTTTAAGTAAGCGCGGGACGCATCCCGCGCCTACATCAACGCCTTGTTGAGAGCCTCGCTCACCTCTTTCGCCCGCGTAAGCGTCATCATATGTGAACCGCTTTTTATGGTATAATCTACTTTTTTGATTTTCCTGTACGGCAACGTATGATCGTTTGTTCCGTGAATGCGAATAATTCCCTCCGGTGCTATTTTCCTTTCCCAGCGGATAATCAAGCGAACCGTGCGTTTCATATACACCGGATTTTTGGCGCGCAACATTTTTTTAAAGGTTTCCTTGTTGTGTTTGCGATCTGGCTCCACAATAGGTTGTAGCATTTTTGCGCCACCCAAAATCATCCGTCCCGGGAAAATTGCATAGAGCGGAATCACCCGCTGAAAGCGATAGCGAAACGGCAATTCTTTTCTGTTCGTAACCGACGAAATCAGAATTGTTTTTTGCGGATGAACCATTTCTTGCATTTCAACGCACAACATTCCACCAAGCGAAACACCGGCAAGTACAAAGGGTTGTGTGGTATCAATCTGCTGAATCAATTCGCGGGCAAAACTTTGCATTGTTGCGTTTTTGGGCGGAGTAGCGTATTGGATAAACTGTAAGCTGTAATTCGTATCCAATCGCAGCGAATCAAACAGCCGAATATCTGATCCCTGACCGTGTACACAATAAACCGTTGTTTTTGATTGGGCAGTCAAATTGAACATCTTAAACCCACAAAAGACGAGGATAAGCCATTTTATCATGGTAAAATTGAATAATTAATTTTAATGGAAGGTAGTGATTATGAATGTTGGATGCTTGATTTTTGATTGGATGTTGGTGAATACCAGATTTATACTCCTTTATCTCATAAGTGGTTTATGTTGTATCCCATAAATTGATTTTTTAACGTGAACCAATCCAACATCAAAAATCCAACATCAAAAATCCAACATCAAGCATCTTTTTTAAGTTTCCAGATAATATTCGTCGTCGAAAAACCATTCACCAGATCTACCGTTCGCACCTCACCGCCCAAGATTCGTACTTCACGACTTCCAACAATGTATAGTTTACTAGCCGGGTCGGTTTCTTCAGCACTGTAATCGCCACCTTTCACCAAGATAGAAGGTTCTAATTCCGTGATCACTTCAAGCGGTGTATCGTTATCAAATAATACCACCAAATCCACAAAACCTAGCGCCGACATCACATACGCGCGTGCTTCTTCCGAATTCACGGGTCTGTCATCGCCTTTCCCCAATCGTTTCACTGAAGCATCGGTATTGAGCGCCACTACCAGCTTGGTACCAAAATCGGCCGCATGAGCAAGGTAAGTTACGTGACCGCGATGTAAAATATCAAAACAACCGTTGGTAAATACCACTTTTTCTCCAGCGGCTTTCCAGGCGGCAACTGTTGCTTTTGCAGCTTCCAAATCCTGCATTTTTGCAGTCATGTCATTGAACCGGCTCATCTTTTGACGAAAAGTTTTTGGGAATTAAAACAAATGAAAGCGCTCCGAGTAAGATCATCATCAGTGTCTGCGACGACCAAATAATCATTCCCAGCGCGGCACCGATTCCGGTAGCGGCATCACCGTATTCATCGTGCAGGTAAAAATTGAGCACCAATCCAACCAGCAACGGAAAAGCACCGATACCACCGTTGGTAAAACTGATTCCGAGCGAACCGGCAATAAATGCAATCATGATTCCGGCAAAAGGCACATTCTTCGCTTCATCGAGTGCAAAAAAGGCAATGGAAAAATAGCTGATATACATCAACCAAATAAAAACGGTATGTGCCGAATAGCTGAGCGGATTTTTAGAACGGAAAATGGCAAACACACCGGCAAACAAATCTTTGATAAACTGAATGAGTCGCTCACGGATTTTTTGAATGGAAAACGCTACGATCAAACCGATAAATCCCAAAGCCACAATGACATAGAAGATGATTCCCGTCCATGAGGTTTCACCGGTTGGATTGTTTCCTCCCAATTGTGTTTCGACTTGGTATTTGATTTTCCAGAAATCGTCGTAACCGATCGAAGTGGTAAACAGAACCACTCCCATGAGCATCACCAAATCAACTGCACGTTCAGCCAAAATAGTTCCGAAGGATTTTGAAAACGGAACACCGTCTGATCTGTACAACATTACAGCACGCGAAGCTTCACCTGCCCGCGGAATGGTCAAATTCACAATATAACCAATCATCAAGGCATGGTACCGATTCCAGAATTTGGTTTGATAACCAAGGGGTTCCAATACATATTTCCAGCGATAAGCGCGTGACAACAAGGCCAGAAAGCTCAGTGCCAACGACGCGAAAATCCATGTGTAATCAGCCTTGCGAATGGCTTCGAAGAAAATATCTTTGTCTGAAGTAGACATTCGATCGAAAAAATACCAAACCAAGTAAACCCCTAATCCAAGTGGAAGAACTGTTTTCAGTAAAATTCCGATTCCTTTTTTCATATCTACACGATGAGATTGGTTGTTTCATCCGGAAATACCAGCGACGGCTGATAACCTTTGGCTTCATCCATGGTCATATAACCGTAACCGATGATAATGATCAGGTCGTTTAATGCCACTCTTCGGGCCGCCGGACCATTTAAACAAATAGTTCCCGTATTGCGATCGCCTTTGATAACATACGTTTCCAAACGCTCGCCGTTATTGATGTTAACTATTTGAACTTTTTCACCTTCAATCAAATTAGCGGCCTCCATCAATGCTTCATCAATGGTGATGCTTCCTACATAATTTAATTCCGCTTGTGTTACGCGAACGCGGTGAATTTTTGATTTTACTACTTGTATGAACATGTTCTAAAAAAACGCGGTGTAAAGGTAAGGTGAATTTTTGATGTTGGATGCCTGATTTCAGAATGATATTGGATGCTTAATTTTTGATGTTGAATTTTTGATTGAGTTTCGGGTAAATCTTCGGGCTTTCACCTTCTAAAACCCAGATTGTTTCAAATGAAATAAACTGATATTCAATGATATAATAAACACCCATAATCTTGTTTACCGATTAAGAAACTCTCAAAATATGTATGGAAGCATGTTTTCTTTTTGAAAAGCCTAATCCAACATCAAGCACCGTGTCCGCCTTTGGCGTGATTCAACATTAGTTAAGCGTCATATTATCAATCAACCTTACTTCTCCGCAAAAAGCCGCCAAACAAGCCGTAGCTCCCGGAACCCAGTTATCAGTTAACTCTTCCAATGTGTTCGGATCAACGATGGAAAAATACTCCATTGTTAAAGCAGAATGGGAGAATTGTTCCAAAGCCTCTTTTTTGGTTTCGGCCGGCGTGTGTGTTGCAACCAATGATTTTGCAAAAGTCAATGTTTCGTAAATTACCACCGATTCTTCCAATTGACTCGCTGTCAACCGCATATTTCGACTACTCATTGCTAACCCCGAAGGTTCGCGTAACGTAGGACACGGCACAATTGTCACCGGTAAGTGTAAATAATCCGTCATAAAACGAATAACTGCAACTTGCTGAAAATCTTTTAATCCGAAAAACGCAAATGCAGGTTGAATGACTTCGAAAAAACGATTCACCACTTGCACTACTCCATTGAAATGTCCGGGACGAAATTCGCCTTCCATGACTTTATCCAGATTTCCTAATGGAACCGCAGGTGTTTGATATCCTTCGGGATACACTTCATCAACTGACGGAAAAAAAGCGATATCGCACCCGTGGTTGGCCAACAAAGCAGCATCTTTTTCAGGCGTACGCGGATAAAGTGTGAGATCAGAAGAATTCGTGAACTGAGTTGGGTTCACAAAAACGGTTACCACCACCACATCGGCCATGGTCTTGGCGCGCTCAACGAGTGCCATGTGACCTTCGTGCAACGCCCCCATAGTTGGAACCAAACCGACGGTTTTGCCTGTCTCTCTGACAGTTGCCAACGCCTCATTTAAGCTTTTTATCGACTCAACAATCTTCACAATTCACCCGAATTTACTGGTGTAGGGTGGCAAATCTATACGAATAAATTGAAGTATGCTCTTTTTTTCGTACTTTTGTACCGTTATACACCAAATTCCTCGTCGAATTCCATGGAAAAAAAGAGAATTCTGTTTGTCTCGCAAGAAATCTATCCATTTCTTCCGAAATCTGAAATTTCCCACAATGCACGTAAGCTTCCGCAAGGAACTCAAGAGAGCGGAAAAGAAATCCGTGTTTTCACTCCGCGTTTTGGAAGTATCAATGAGCGTCGTCATCAGTTACACGAAGTGATTCGCTTATCGGGAATGAATATTATTATCGATGACCACGATCATCCGTTGATCATCAAAGTAGCTTCTATTCCTACTGCTCGCATCCAAGTCTATTTCATTGACAACGATGAATATTTCAAACGTAAAAACAACGTTACGGAAGACGATGGTGCTGACTACAAAGACAATGACGAAAGAAGCATGTTCTTCTGTCGAGGCGTTTTGGAAACGGTGAAAAAATTGGGCTGGAAACCTGACGTGATTCATTGTCACGGATGGATGTCTTCACTCATGCCGCTTTACATCAAAAAAATGTACAACAAAGATCCGCATTTCGCTGATACTAAAGTTGTTTACAGCATATACGAAGATCAACAAGGCTTTGCCACAGAGTGGGATGCGCGTTTTTCTGAAAAATTGGCTTTTGAGGGATTTGATGAATCCGTAACTTCGCTCGTGAAAAATCCGACGCTTGAGGCAATAACAAATGCCGCAGTTGCGTTCTCTGATGGAGTGGTTCAAAGTAGCGAATCGATTGCACCTGAATTACAAGGTGTATTTGATAAAGCAACTTGCTTAAAATTGAATTACTTACCGGAAGAAAACCTGACTAAAGGGCTTTCCGAATTTTTTGACAAAGTAATTGAAGAAGCTGTTTTGATCTGATATGATACAACAACAAAATAATTGGACAAGTTGGCGGAAAGGATTTACTCTTTCCGCTACTTTTTTATTGGCACTTTTGGTTGCCGTAGGTTGCAAGAAAGAAACCAACACTATTGGTTTGGGTGCTTTAGACCCAGATGCTTTGTTGAACTCGGGAGGCGTAGACACCTTTCAGTTAACCACTTTTACGGTACCTGAAGACACCATGCCTACCGACAATCAAACATTTGGAATTCTCGGCGCCTACCACGACCCAAAAATGGGAACGTTTAACGCGTCATTTTACGCACAGTTTCATTTGAGTAATACTATCAGTTTCGGAGCCGGTGATCAGGCGGTTGTTGATTCTGTTGTACTTTCATTACGTTACCGTGGTTATTACGGAGAATTGGATCCACAAACGTTTGAGGTTTACGAACTGGATGACACCATGGATGTAGACAGAACCTATTACAAACATGATGTAGAGTCCATTAAACCAACTAATTTAGTTTTACCGTCTAGTGCAACTCAAACACCCAATCCGAGTGATTCTGTATACGTGGGAAGTACTAAAAAACCGGCACAATTGCGTTTGCGTTTGGATCCGGCTCTTTTCGGGAATACTTTAATGACAGATGCCACAAGCGGAAATACTGCATTTACAGACGATGCTTTGTTTGAGGAATACATGAAGGGCTTACACGTAAAAGTTGCCAATGCCAATCCGGCTGTTGGGAAAGGTGGTGTATTCTATTTCAACCTGGAAGACAACAACAGCAAGGTTACCATTTATTATCACTTGCAAGCAGATACGGATGCGACTCCTTACGAGTTGGTGCTGGAGGTAGAAGATGATTGCGCCGATTTCAATCATGTTGAGATTGATAATTCAGGATATCCGGTGGCAAATGTGTTGTCGAACCCCATCAACGGACAAACCCAGTACTATGCACAATCGTTTCAAACGCGTGCCAAAGTAGAATTCCCAACCTTGAACAACCTTTCTAAAAAAGCGGTGATTCATAATGCTCTATTGGTTGTTCCTGTAGCACATCAAACTGATGGGGTATTTTACCCAAGTGCGCAACTTACGGCAGGATATAAAACCGACGATGATGGAATTGTTGGGTTTAAGGTGATTTATTACGATGATGACAAAAAAAGTTACATCATCGACGTGCGCAATTATTTGCAAGATATCGTAAGCGGTGATGCCGTGAACCGTGGCGTTTTCCTTTACCCTACTTTCTTCTCTTCGACTGCGGAACGCATTATTTTCAACGGTCCGAATACATCGAACAAAGAGAAACCGAAATTGATTGTTAAATACACCGAATACTAGAATCAGATGTGTGGCATTGTAGCATATATTGGTAAAAAAGAAGCTTACCCGATTATTATCAAAGGATTAAAACGCCTTGAATATCGTGGTTACGACAGCGCCGGAGTGGCGTTATTGAACCATGGTGGCATTAACCTTTACAAACGTCAGGGTAAGGTTTCGAATCTGGAAGAATTTGCTCAATCGCACGATTTGGGTGGATTTTCAGGAATCGGTCACACACGTTGGGCTACCCACGGTGCACCGAACGATATCAATGCGCATCCGCACATGAGTACTTCTGGTCATATCGCTCTGATTCACAACGGTATTATTGAGAATTACAACTCGTTGAAAGAGGAGTTGAAATCGCGTGGATACGTCTTTAAAAGTCAAACCGATACGGAAGTATTGGTGCACTTAATCGACGACATTCAAAAACAAGAACAAGTGGAGTTGGTGGAAGCCGTTCGTTTGGCGTTGTTGAGTGTGATTGGCGCTTATGCCATTGTGGTCTTATCAACCGAAAATCCGAACCAATTGATCGCTGCCCGCAAGAGTAGTCCGTTGGTAGTTGGAATTGGAAAAGACAATGATTTTTTCCTTGCTTCAGACGCCACACCGATCATTGAATACACCAATCAGGTTGTTTACCTCGAAGATGAAGAAATTGCGATTGTTGACCTTAATGAAGGTTTAAAAATCATCAACATCGGTCACAATTTAGAGAAAACGCCATACGTTCAGGCATTGGAGTTGCAATTGGAAGCACTTGAGAAAGGTGGCTACGAGCACTTCATGTTGAAAGAAATTCACGAACAACCGCGGTCTATTCGCGATTGTTTCCGCGGTCGTTTAAACGCTACCGAAGGATGGGTTTCGTTGGGTGGTGTGAAAGACTACGAACAAAAAATGATTCAGGCGCAGCGTATCGTAATGATTGCCTGCGGAACCTCCTGGCATGCTTGCCTTGTAGGTGAATATTTAATGGAAGATTTGGCCCGCATCAACGTTGAAGTGGAATATGCCAGTGAATTCCGTTACCGCAATCCAATTATTGGTGAAAACGACGTGGTGATTGCTGTTTCACAATCAGGCGAAACTGCAGATACATTAGCCGCTTTGGAATTGGCAAAATCGAAAGGTGCTACCATTTTAGGTATTTGCAACGTAGTCGGTTCATCCATTTCACGTATTACCGACGCAGGTTCATACACACATGCCGGACCAGAAATTGGTGTAGCATCTACCAAAGCATTTACCGCTCAGGTAACCGTTTTGACTTTGTTGGCTTTATCATTGGCCCACAAAAAAGGAACTATCAGCGAAACAAAATTCCGCACCATGCTTTCTGAATTGGAAGCCATTCCGGAGAAAGTAAAACGTGTATTGGAACGCAACAATGATATCGAAGCCATTGCAGCGATTTATAAAGACGCTACCAATGCCTTGTATTTAGGCCGTGGAAGTTCATTCCCGGTTGCATTGGAAGGCGCCTTGAAACTCAAAGAAATTTCCTACATCCATGCTGAAGGTTATCCTGCGGCAGAGATGAAACATGGACCAATTGCCTTGATTGACGAAGAAATGCCCGTATTTGTGATTGCCACAAAAGGTACTTCGTACGAAAAGGTTGTGAGCAATATTCAGGAAGTAAAAGCGCGCAAAGGAAAAATTATTGCGATTGTGACTGAAGGTGATACCGATGTAAAAGCCATGGCCGATCACGTGATTGAAATTCCGGATACCGACGAACACTTAGTGCCGTTATTGGCGACCGTTCCATTGCAATTATTGAGTTACCACATTGCGGTAATGCGTGGTTGCAATGTCGATCAGCCACGTAATTTGGCTAAATCCGTTACGGTGGAGTAACTTCATGACCGTTCCTTCCGATTATTTAGAACCGCATCAAACAGATCGTTTGGTAATAAAACCTCTTGGTGAAGAACATATTTCTCCATGGGTTGATTACCTGAGCAATCCGCTCACGATGCGCTATTTTCCCGACTTTTTACGATTGGAAGCCGATACTCAAGCTCCTATTTGGATTAAGCGTCAACAAGATCGTTACG
>JBILJP010000039.1:0-20678 GCA_044377135.1 Fluviicola sp. | reverse complement strand
TTTGAATACATGAATCCGGAATTGTTTCACCAAACAGCCAAACAATTGGTGGAGTCTACCGATAAAGGCGGACGTTTGGCCTATTGGAATTTATTGGTTCCGCGACACATTGCAAGCGAGTTTCCGAATGAAATGAACGGATTAACAGCGCTTTCAGCAGAACTAACAGCCAATGACAACGGCTTTTTTTACAATCAATTTTTAGTAGACGAACGTTTATGACAGCCGATTGGATCAATGCAGCCATACTTTCAGCTAGTTTTTTGGCTTTGTTCGGAATAGCCGAACTGCTCTACCATTTTGCGCATGTAAAAGTGGAATTAACCCGTAAACTGGTGCATCTCGGCACTGGAATACTCACGCTGTTGTTTCCACTCATGCTCAGTAATCACTGGTTTGTATTGCTGCTTTGCGGTAGTTTTGCGGTGATTCTAATCGTGAGTTTACGCTTCAAGTTACTGCCTTCTATCAACGCCATTGATCGTGTTTCGGTCGGAAGTTTGGCGTATCCTGTTTCTGTTTACTGCTGTTACCTGGTTTTTCAAGCAGAACAACAAGATTTCGCCTATTTCTACATCCCAATTCTGATATTGGCCATTTGTGATCCGATTGCCGCCTTAGCTGGAAAACGTTGGCCTTTGGGTAGATACAGCATCGGAAAAGAAACAAAAACACTCATGGGTTCAGGAATGTTTTTGGCGAGCGCATTGATCGTTTACATTTCCTTAACGGCTTCACTTCATCCGCATACAAGTGTGCTGATGCTGATTTGGCGCGGGTTGATTGTTGCATCAATTGCGGCCTTGGCTGAAGCGGTTAGCGGAAAAGGAACAGATAATATTACCATTCCGGGAGCAGTTCTGCTGGCACTTTACCTTACAAACTATGCCTGATCGTGTTTTACTGAAAGTTCAACCAAATGAACCGGCGTTTCAATTATTTGAAGCTGTTCCGGCGAACGTGTATGCGGCTGACAGTCTTCGTTTACAGCAAACCGACGGAATAAATAAGGCGTTTTTGGTGGAATGTTGGGTGGTACTCCGAAACGAAATCCCGGTAGCACGATTGGCTATTTACAACAATCCACAATTGGTTTACAACGAACAACAAGCCGGTTGTATCGGGAATTACGAATGTGAAAATGATGCTGAAACAGCGTGCATCATTCTGCAAAAAGCGTTTGAACGGTTGAAGGCATTAAAGCTTTCTTTTGTTATCGGTCCGATGAACGGATCAACGTGGGATAATTACCGTTTCAGTGCACACCACAATGCCGCTCCTTTTTTGTTGGAGCCTCACCATCATTTGTACTACAATGATCAGTTTCGCGACAACGGATTCGAAGTAATTTCGAATTACACCAGTAGTTTTGATACCGCTTTGCCGCACAATCTTCCGGAATTAGTGGAGCGGGAACGTTATTTTACGGCTTTGGGTGTTACTATTCGTTCCATTAATTTGGAGCAATTCGAGCATGAATTGGAGCGCTTGTATCCTTTTGTTACCGGAGCTTTTCAAACCAACTTTCTGTATACACCGATTGAATGGGAATCTTTTCGCGATAAATACAAAGAAGCACTCAGGATCATTGATCCTAATTTTGTGTTGATCGCTGAAAATGCCGAACAAAAACCCATTGGTTTTGTGTTTGCTTATCAAAATCTGTATTGCAAAACAGAAAAACAGTTGGTAATCAAAACTATAGCTCGGAGTTACGACAAAAAATGGTCGGGTTTAGGACATGTTATTGCCAATCGCGTCATTTCGAACGCTAAACAACACGGCTTTTCTGCGCTCATTCATGCCTTTATGATTCAGGAAGCTACTTCAACTGAAATATCGCGTAATTTCAGTGGTGAAGTCTATAAACATTACGCGCTTTACGGTTGTCAATTATGACGAATACTTCTTACAATATCATTGATCTATTCACCGAAGCAGCTCGAACGACACCCAATCGGATAGCGATTATCGAAGGCGAGAAACAAATTTCCTTTGGTGAATTGGATCGTCAAATCACTGCTACGGCAGCTTATTTTCAAGCGAAAGGCATCCGAAAAGGCGATCGTGTATTGGTGTTTGTTCCCATGAGTATTGATTTGTACCGTATTGTTTTAGCGCTGTTCAGGATGGGAGCAACAGCCGTTTTTCTCGACGAATGGGTGAGCAGGGAGCGTTTAGACGTTTGCTGTAAAGTAGCTCAATGTCGCGCGTGGATTGGTGGTTGGAAAGTTCAATTACTTTCATTTCTGTCGAAAGAATTGCGTTCCATGCCTGTCAAATTGGGACTTTCTTATCAAGATTCGCACGTGTTTGAACCGGTAATTACCAATGAAACGGATACAGCACTCATTACGTTTACCACAGGAAGTACCGGAACACCGAAAGCAGCCAAACGTACGCATGGATTTCTACGCGAACAATTTGCAGCATTGATTGAAACCATTCAGCCGGGCGAAAATGATGTAGATATGCCGGTGCTACCAATTGTCTTGATGATCAACCTTGGAATAGGTTGCACATCGGTGATTGCACCTTATAAATCAAGCAAACCACACACCTTAAAACCGCAACTGATTGTTGATTTATTGAAGAAACATGCTGTTACACGGTTAGTCGCATCACCTTATTTTGTGAAGCGCGTAGCCGAAACAATAGTGGAAAAACAATTAATGGTTCCAACGCTAACGAAAGTTTTTACCGGCGGAGCGCCTGTTTTTCCAAAAGAAGCAAGTTTATACCGCCAGGCATTTCCAAAAGCTTTGGTCGAAATCGTGTACGGGTCAACTGAATCGGAACCCATCAGTTCAATCAATGCAACGGAATTATGTCGTTCTGATGATTGGAGTGTAGCGACTTTGGGCGGATTACCGGTTGGAATTCCGTTTCACGGAACAGCAGTGAAAATTATCCGCATTTCCGATGAACCGATTGTGTGTCAATCCAACGAAGAATTGAATGCTTTAGCACAAGAACCGCAGCAAATAGGAGAAATCATCGTGAGTGGCAACCATGTGTTGCGCGAATATGTTAACAATGAAGAAGCCTTACTGCGCAACAAAATTTTCATTGGTGAAGATTGCTGGCACAGAACGGGCGATAGCGGTTTCTTCGACACAAACGGACAATTATTACTAACCGGAAGATGCGCTACCTTAATCGAGCATAACGGGTTGTTAATCGCCACGTTTATCGTTGAAAATGAACTTCAATTACTAGACGAAGTTGAGATGGCTACGATTTTGAAAATCAATGATAAAATAGTGGCTATTATTGAGTTTAAATCAGCCAATGACAACAATGAAGCATTCCATTTAAAACTGAAAACAATCCTGCCGTTTTTAGATGAGCTCCAACAAATTCGCCGCATGCCAAGAGATCCGCGTCATCATTCAAAAGTGGATTACGGGAAACTCCGTGAAGTGCTTGGTAAGTGAGTTTGGTGAGTTTGTAAGTTATTGAGTTTATGGTGTAGATTTCGTAACTCAGCAAACTCAACAACTTAAAAAACTCCCATTTAAACTTAAAATGTGAAAAACATGTGTGTAAACTCTCCGACGCAACCTATAAATCAACTCGAAAAACCGTACCTTTATAGTTAAATAAGAAATCGGTCTATGTTCGATTGGGAAGAAGAACCACAAGATGGTCATTTGAGCGAAGATTTGGAGCGTTTCGAAACACAACTTGCCGAAAATGCAGTTGGTTTCTATGATAGCGACCGTCTTGAGGCGATTATTGACCATTATCTCATCAATGGTAATTACACAAAATCCAATACTGCAGCAGAAATAGGGATACAACAATACCCGTTTCATGCCTTGTTCTTTATTCGGAAAGCTCAGGCAATGTCAGGATTGGGTCAATTAAAAGAAGCGCTCAATATCTTGGCGGAAGCGGAGAAAATGGATAGTCGTTCGGTGGAATTGATCCTCACGAAGGCTGCTATTTTTAGTCAATTGCGCGACAGCAAACGTGCAGTTCGTTATTTCCGTGATGCGCTCGAAATGGCCGATTCGGAAGATAAAGATGAAATTTTCCTTGATCTGGCTTCGGAATTGGAGCAATTGCGCGATTATTCCGGTGCTATTGAAGTGCTCGAAGAAGCCATGCGACTCAACCCGAAAAATGAAGGTGCGCTGTATGAATTGGCATTCTGCTTTGATCAATTAGGCGATTACAAACGGGCCATGAAGTCATATACCGACTTTTTGGACGAAAATCCATACTCATTTACCGCTTGGTACAATCTCGGAAATACGTTTTCAAAAGCAGAGAATTTTGCCGATGCACTCAATGCCTACGAGTATTGCGTTGCCATTAATGCCGATTTCTCGCCGGCTTATTTCAATATGGGAAATGCGTATTTGACCTTGGAGCAATACCACGAATCCATCGAATGTTTTAAACGTTGCATTGATCTTGACGGAGATGATGCGTTGACCTACTGTTATTTAGGCGAGGCGCATGAGCAATTGGAAGAGTTGGATTTGGCGTGGGGATTTTACCAAAAAAGCTTAACGCTGGCTCCCAATTTAGCCGAAGCCTGGCTTGGTTTGGGAATCGTGAAAGATTTACAAGGCAAACCCAAAGAAAGTTTGAATTACATTGAGCGTGCCTTGGAAATTGAGCCGGATATGGATGGTTATCATCATGTATACGCCGGAGCGCTTGAAAATTGCGAAATGCTTGAAGAAGCTGAACGCGCTTACTTGAAATGCCTAGCATTGGAACCGAATAACGAAGATGCGTTTTTCGATTACGTTGATTTCCTGTTGGAACATCACCCGACAAAAGTGAGAGGCTTTGTAGAAGATTACCTCATTCACAACAATACTTTTTTCGCGTTGTTGCCTATCATGTACCTGAATTGGCTTTCAGGTCGCATGGAAGAGGCTACAATTATCATTGCCGAGTGCTTTGCAAAAGATCCGGAGAAGACAAAAGAACTTTTTGTACGCTATCCTGAACTGATGAATGTGCCGGAATTTGTAAATTTGACCCGTTAAAAGCAATAAAGTGCAGGTTGTTCCTGTGTATAAAATGACCCAATTTAGTACAAGAAATACATGAATTTTGACTTACCGTTCATTCCAGAACGAACACAACAGCCTCGCAACCATGGTTTAACCATGATGATGGACAAAGGATTAAGTTTGCGTGAAGCAGAACACTTTGTTGAAGGGAATGCGCATTTAACAGACATCGTTAAGTTTGGTTTTGGTACAGCTTATGTCACCAAAAACCTTGAAGAAAAACTGCAATTGTACAAAGATGCCGGTATGCGCACCTATTTTGGAGGCACACTCTTTGAAGCATTCTATGCGCGTGGTAAATTTGAAGATTACCTGCGATTGCTGGATAAATACAAAATGGAGTTGGCAGAAATTTCAGATGGTTCCATTATCATCAATCACGATGAAAAACTGGAGTTGATCCACCGTTTATCGAAAACTCGCACCGTAATGTCGGAAGTAGGTTCGAAAGATTCGGGCATCTTGATCAGTCCCGGACGTTGGATCAAAATGATGAGCACCGAGCTTGAAGCAGGTTCATGGAAAGTGATTGCTGAAGGTCGTGAAGCAGGAAATGTCGGCGTTTTTCGTCCTAACGGAACAGCACACACCATGTTGATCAACAAAATCATTGCACGCGTTAATCCGGAAGATATCTTGTGGGAAGCACCGCAAAAAAACCAACAAGTATGGTTTGTGAAATTGTTTGGTGCCAATGTGAATCTCGGAAATATCGGTCCGAACGAAGTAATTCCATTGGAATGCCTGCGTTTAGGATTGCGAGGTGATACCTTCTTCGAGTTCCTTCCTTCAGATTACGCCGAGCGACTCAAACAAGTCGATTCAGACGAGGTAGAAGACGAAGCATAAACCATGTTGTGGCGAAAATCGGTTGTGATTACCGGACATAGCGCCCCCGTTTATGCCTGTGCCGTTTTCGGTGAATTCATCTATAGCACTGCGGGCGACCGTTTTGTAACACGTTGGAATAGTTCCGACGGAAAGCAAGATGCGTTTGCCGTGAAACTCGATGCTCCGGCCTATACATTGGGAATTGTTCCTTTTGAACGGTTACTCATTATCGGTTGTACCAACGGAACGGTCATCGCAATCAATGTCGATTCGAAACAATTGGTGTGGGAACATAATTTCCTCGGAAAAGCCTTGTTTAGCGTTACGGATTGCTCTTCTGAAAAATGGTTGGTACTCGGTGATGCCGAAGGTCATTTGCTCGTGGTCGATTATACAGGGAAATTACTCACAACATTTCATTTGGATTGTGGTAAAATCAGATCAATCAAAAGTGCTGAAAACAACTTGTTTTTGGCATGTCAGGATGGATCGTGGCGACAATTGGAATTACCAACGTTTAACGAGATCCGCACGCAACAAGCACATGAAGGTGGAGTAGTGGCGTTATCTGTAAATACGGTCAGAAAAACGTTGCTGACCGGTGGAAAAGATGCACATCTGCGATTATGGGATTTATCAACTGCACAACTTTTACAGGAATGGCCGGCTCATTATCAAACCATTTACGGTATTGAGCAGTACGGAAATGATGTCATTACCGTTTCCATGGATAAAACCATTAAAATTTGGGACAGCAACGAATGGAAAGTTACCCAACGCATTGAATTCAAACAAGGCGGACACAATCGATCCGTCAACGGATGTTTGGTCATCGACCAAAACCGGTTTCTGACGTTTAGTGATGATAAAACCATTGTTCTTTTTGAACGGGAAATTTAAAATTGAAAATTGAAAAGGAGTTTTCTGGTAAGTAGCATGATCAAACTTCCGACTAAGATTTTGCGTTTCAATTTTACATTTTACCCACTTGGATAATAATTGATCATTGAAATTAACTAAACGATTGTACTGGGCGATGGTTTTCAGGTAAATCGCTGTGTCAATATTTATAAATAACGTGAGTTCGGGATAAGAATACCCGTCAGAAATTCATAAAATGTTCAGATGTTAGGCGTGTTTTGTAGAGATGGCGAGTCATCTCTACAAAATACAACGCCACAGATGAATGTTTTAGGGATTAGCTAATGCGCATTTTCGCTTATAAACAGCCGTCTTCTGCTCGAAACAGCACTCAATGTATCCAGATACATCTCGTTCTTTTCGCTTGAATCCAACTATCTCTAAGCGATCTGACTGAATTCTTATCCCGAACTCACGTTAAATACTAAGCCAAATTTTTCTGTCCCAGCGTCAATTAAAGAATCGAAAGAGGTACTTAAAAATTCCATAGTAGTAAATTTCACCGGGCTTATTTGCTTTAGAACATTAATAGCGTCGTTTAAATCTTTGATTTCAAGGCTTGCGAGAGAATCATTATCTTTTCGTTCATCATCATCCAAAGAAAGTGCATATCTCGTAAATCCATGAGGGGTTGTTGATTGATATCTATCAGGAACCCATGTACACTTTCCGAATATTCCTTTGTCTTTCAAGTATTCGACTTTTGTTTTAACAATCATTCTTTATTTTTTTAGATAAAGTTATAGAAACTCACCTTCCGAATCGAATGAATTTATTCGCAGAAGTGTCCATTTATCCGTAATTTTACGATCTAAATCATTGATATGCAAAACAATACCATGAAAAAGATCTTTTCAGCGAAGAGAAATCCACTTTTCACTTTTCAATTTTACATTTTCAATTAATCTCCTTCTTCATAATTCATCATTCCCCAATTGATAATTCCCCCTAATCATACTATATTTGCTTACAGGCTATGGAAAACGAGTACAATTCACTTTATCCGCCCAAACCTTTTCTGGAAAAAGAAGAGCAACGGCAAGGACACATTGCGGTCACGATCTTTTCGATTGTGCTCTTCGCGATGACATTTTTGTTGTTTTTTGGGCAGCAGATCGTTTTCTTGGTTGAATTGATGGCTGTACTGATCGTTCATGAAATGGGGCATTTCCTCATGATGAAACGCTTCGGATACAAAAACGTGCGTATGTTGTTTGTGCCGCTCATGGGGGCTTTTGTGCACGGTAGCAAAGACGAATACAAACAGAAAGAAAGCATTCTGGTGATTTTGGCCGGACCGCTTCCGGGAATAGCGTTAGCTGTGGCTTTTTGGTTTCTCGGACATCAGTTTCAGATATTATGGATGGTTGAAGTGGCGCTTTGGTCGTTTTTAATCAATGCAATCAACCTGTTGCCTATTTTACCTATGGACGGCGGAAGATTGTTAAACGTTATGTTTTTCCAACGCATAGAACTGTTTCAAGTGATTTTTGCGTTTTGTTCGTCTATTGCCATGATCGCATTCGGTTTTTTCTTCGATTATTACCTCTTTATGATCTTCGGTTTTTTGATGGGCTTTCAGGTGCGCAGTCGCCACAGACGTTACCTGGTGCATAAATCATTGCGCGATTCGCAAGTAGAATACACCACAACTTACGAGAAATTGACCGATCAGGCCTACCATTTTATCAAGAAAGAAGTATTGGAACACACTCCCGGATTGCGCAAATTCACTGAGAATTCAGAAGAAATGGATACTTCTGTGATTGTGGCCGGAGAGGTGAATAATATGCTGGAACCGCCGTTGGAAAAAGATGCCGGTTGGGCTTATGTTTCATTCATCGTTTTTATTTGGATCGCAGCCGTTCTTGGCTCGGTGTTTTTTGTCTTACAAAGTAACGGAGTAGAATTCAATGGGCTTTGAAATAGGACAACGCGTAGGATACCTCTACGAAAAAGGGTATGGTACCATCAATAGCATCAACGGGCAACAAGCTATGGTGGAAGATGAAGACGGATTTGAGCGAACATTTCTCCTCAATGAATTGGTCTTTATCCACAGTGAGCACTACGATAAAAATCTATCCATCGAAAAAGATGTAGTGGAGCAAGAAGTGAGTTACCGCATTTTACAAGAGAAAACCGGTCAACGTAAACCGCTTACCGTTTGGGAAGTAGACTTGCACATCGAAGAAATTCTCGAATCGCATCAGGGAATGAGCAATACCGAAATCATGCTAAAACAAGTGGCTGAATTTCGCAGTATGTTCAAAAAGGCCAAGCGCGAAGGCATTCACAAATTGATCGTGATTCACGGAGTAGGTGAAGGTGTGCTCAAGAATGAAATCCGCACGTATCTTTCGCAACAAGATCAAATTGAGGTCTACGACGCCGATTTTTCGGAATACGGAAAAGGAGCTACCGCCGTTGAGTTTCATCCCAATTGGATTTCATAACCCCAACTCCACCTTATTCCGCCCATGATACTGATTGTTTATACTACTCAATACCGTAAAGGAAGTAATGTCTTTGCACGTATTGCCGATACAATGACCAGCGAAATCAAGGAACGGTATTCGGGAGAAGTGCGGTGCGAAGGCATTGTGGGAAAGCGTGAATTGACGGATTTGTTTTCGGAAATCGCCGCAAAGAATCAGCAAATGGATGAGTTTCACTTTATTGGTCATGCAGGAATGTACGGACCAATGTATGGAACGGTTGATTATCCTGAACAATACAGTCCATATGAATGGCGACAATTACCGTTATCATTCGCCCCAAACGGAAAAGCGTATTTTCATTGTTGTCGATCAGCCCGTTGGTTTGCTGCCTTTTTTGCCCAAGTAGCGGGAGTAGAAACCTTTGGTTATCATTGGTACACCACATTTTCGGCTGATAAACAGTTGTTCAAACGTATCAACGATCAGTCGGAAAAGGTATACGGAACCGGATGCATTGGCAAGAAATCGCACGGATGGAAAGGTTCCCTGAAAAAATACAGCGGATCGTGCCGATTGGAGGAAATGAAATCGTTTAAACCCGCTGCCACCGAACCAGATGTAACCTATAACCGCGTTGCACAGTTGTACGATGCCGTGTTTCAGGATATCAAGGTGCGTAAAGACGAGTGGCAGTGGATGGAACGTCACTTTGGTGATTTAAGCGGAAAAACAGTGATTGATATTGGTTGCGGAAACGGCGCTTTATTAAAAGAATTGGCACCGAGTATCAATAAAGGCATTGGTTTGGATGTCTCGGGTGGAATTTTGGCGCGTGCCGAAACCATGAACCAACAGAACAAAAACATCAGCTTTCAACAATTGAATGGACCGGTGTTGCCATTGGAAGATCATTCGGTAGATATCGTGCTTTCATTGCTTTCATTCCGTTACCTCGATTGGGATCCGTTGATGGATGAAATCAAACGCGTACTGAAACCGGGCGGAAAGGTATTGATCATTGATATGGTAACTGTTCCGGTAAAACTGCGCGAATATCCGCATTTACTGCGTTCCAAATGGATGCATTACAGTCAGAAATATGGAAACCGGGTATTCTATGACAAACTACAGCAATTGGTAACGCATCCCGATTGGAAGGAAATGCTACGATACAATCCCATTCGGGCCGAACACGAAATGAAATGGTACCTCGAAAGCCGTTTCCCCGGGAAAAAGGTTGAAAAAATCAATGTGGGTTGGAACTCGTGTATTTTGGCATTCGATTCCGGAAACATTGAACACATTCAAGATATCCGACTAACATATCCTTAAAAATGATCATCGGAATTTGCGATTACGGAATAGGAGGAGTGTCGTTGTACAAACAATTGCGCTTGTTTTCAGCCGTTGATGTCGTTTATTTTTCAGATACAGGTGTTCCGCCTTATGGAAAGTTACCCGACTCTGAACTGCGACCTCGGGTGGCACAAGTTGTACAATTTCTCTTTGACCAAGGATGTGAGCTGGTAGCGATAGCATGCAACGCAGCCAGCACGGCTTCACCTGAAAATCCGAAAGTCATCAATATGATCGAATTCGGGATAAAGGCCGTGGAAACTCAATCGCCAGGTAGTTTGGGAATTGTAGGCGGTTATCGCACAGTAGAATCAGAAATCTATCAACAACCACTCTCGAAAAGCGTAGCAACTATTCAACAAGAGGTCGGGCAAGCGTTATCGGTGCGGATTGAAGCTGGTGATATCGCTTCTGAAGGAATGACCGCCGATCTGAAACGCGTTTTTGAGCCGCTAAAAAACTGTGAGGCTATTTTACTGGCATGTACACATTATCCGGTATTGGCGGAGCAAATTAAAAGCGTGGTTCCCGGAGTACAGCTCATTGATCCGATGAATCGAATGGTGGAAGCGATTCGGATGAAATATCCCGATTTAAAAGGAAATAATACAACTCGTTGGATCACTTCCGGATCAATAGATAAAATGCGTGTTGCGGCGAAAAAAGCTTTTAATGTGGAGTTAAAAACAATTGAATTTCAGGAACTATGAATCCATTTACCAAACATCCGCGCGAAGTAGGATTGAATTATTTTCAGCACTTTGTTTTCGCTTTTTACGTACAATTCAAATTGATTCTGGCATTGCTGGCATGTTTTGTACATGCTTTTTTTCCATTCTTGTTTACAACAACTGCTAGTACAATTATTTCAAGATTGGATCGAAAAATAGCACATCGTACTGAACTCGGTGATCAGGAATAGTGATTTTTAAATGCTATCGATCAGTAAATGAACGCGTTGTAGCTAATTTTAAAAAATAAAGTGGTTTCTTCTTTGAAAAGTAGAATTGATCTTTTAAATTAGCTTAACCATTATTAAAAAATAATACCATGAAAAAAACCATTATCACTAGCACTATTGCGGCATTTGCATTTGTTGCAATGGCGTTTTCGTTACAGGCTAACGCAGCAAGTTCAAGTAAACCAAGTGTGCCACCATGTAAAAAGACAGTTCTATTTTGTCCGAGTGGAGTAGCTTATTACAAGTGTAGCTACACAGGTACAGTAGTTTCTCCTGATTGCTGGAATGTAGGTTCAGGATGCAATATTACTTTGAGACCTTGTTAATTAAACGAAATGAGTCTTTTGATTAAAAAAAGGCTTACAGTGTTAAAGTGGGGAGTCTTGTACTCCTCATTTTTCATTCTAAGCTGCTCTTCCCCACAGACAACAACAGTAAAAGAAAAGTGCGACACCTGCGAAGCTGCAAAATCTGTTCGTGCTGATTCAGAGGTGCTCACGGTTGTTGATTCGTTGGTGCTTCAAATGGATGAAGTGTACGGCGAAATCAATTCGAATATTCCACCGAAAAAAGTGGGGCACTCGTTGTATATTCTTACCACAAGTAATTATGTTTTAAAGTACGCCTTATACAAAGGAAGTCACATGAACTATCAGGTGGTAGCGCATCTTCCGAATGTTTATTCAATGGTGTCTGATTACCTTGTACAAAATGATTCTACGATCATCTTCTGTTCCAATGACGGTATTAATTCGATTACACAATTTAATACTAATGATTCAACCTACACAAAAGACTCTAATCTCGACACAACAATTTGCAATTCAATGCCTTTCCTGGGATTGTCATTGAATCAAAGTAGCGGTAAGTTCTTATTTCCTTTAGTGAAAATGAGTGACGTAAACACCAATAGAAATTTTCTGGGAGTGTATGATCGAAACTTGAATTACCAATACGGCCTTGGTGATTTCAGAACATACGAAGACATGCATTACGCTCCTTATTTTGATGCTCCGATAATGACAAAAATAGTGGATGGAACGTTTTATGTAACGTCAAGTTCATCAAATGGAGCACTGAGGTGTGATTTGATTATGTCAAATGGAAAATTTAGGTTAGAACCCAAAGAAGTGACCTGTTTCCCCCGGCAGACAAAAATCAGCGGAACAATAAAAAAGGCTGATTTAGGTGATTTCAGGATTCTGGAAAAAGCTTACATCAGCGATTCGTATGTAGTTGGACTATATGTTGTGAAGAATCAATTATGGAGAATCGTAAAAGATCGGCAACCTTTTATTGATCCCTCAACACGCAAGAAAAACATTTCGATGGATGCTCCATGGATTCTTGAAAAGGTTGGATTGACCAAAAAAACGGCTTCTACTTGTCACGTCCAACCAAAACTATTCCGATTTACGAACGCCATTGTTATTAATGATAAATTATACGTGTTATCAAATCAATCAAACAACCGAAAAACACTATTTTATGCGGTCAATTAATTATCTGTTTTTTTTACTTGTGCTGATATCGTTTTTTTCTTGTGGTCCGAATAAATCAAAAGAAAAAAAGACAACAACAAAAGAACTGTTCACAAAATACACGCACAACCTCGATTTGTTGGCGTATTTTGAAACCGAGTTTCAGTTGAAAAACGAGAACATCGCAAATGATACCATTTTCTTTATTCCATTGAATAGTTGCGATAAATGCGTGCAGGTTATTATGGCATCCATTGAGGAAAATGATTTTTCAGGTTTAATTGTATTCGGAGGAAAAATCAGCGATAAACCGATCTTTAATGAAATGTACCAAGCGCTTTTAAAAACGGAACATTGTCTGATTGATACCAATTACAGAATGTACCAATACAATTTGGATGTTTATGAACCGGCGCTAATCATCACAAACAGCAAAAAACCGGTGATGGCGAATCTGAATTACCTTACATGGAATGAAACGTGTAAGCAAATCGGGTGGAAGATTTCCGCTCATCCACCAACTGATGAGTAAAGTGTGCGTGATTGCCATTTAACTTTTTGGTATGAATTATGATGTGTACTAATTGCTTTATCCTTGTTTCGCAAGAATAACTGCTAGGATAAGTGATTGTATTTTAACTATATTCGTATCAATTATAAGTTACTATGAAAACCGTTTTATCCATTGCACTAATCGTCTCAGGACTTTTCATCTTGGCAGGTTGCCCGGTAAGTAGTACTTATCCTTTAGGTAATAAGGGGGAAGTAAAACTCGACACACATTTGCTCGGCACGTTTGAGAATACATCAGAAGATGTGGAGGCCAATGAGGTAGTTGTTTCGAAAGGCAGTGAAGCCAATACCTACAACGTTCACGTTTCATCAAAAGGTTCTATGTTTATGGCCGATGGTGAAGATTTTACCGGATGGTTGGCGAAATTGGATGATCAGACATTTTTTGTGTTACAGCAACTGATAGATGGGGTAGCTACAGAGACTTATTATGTATACCACATTCAGATTGATAAAAACCATAGTAAATTCACCACTTCCGATATCACGTTGAAAGTCAATGGAACAGATGCGATTACTTCAATAGAAGCTTACCGCGAAGAAGTCAAAGCGTCAATGACGATGGATGGCTTTTTGGCTGGTACGATTGAGTGGACAAAGAAATAATGAAATTTAAAATGTAAAAGTGAAAATTGAAAAGGGGCTTTAGATGAAAACCAAAAATCTCTAACAAAGACTCTTCTTTTCAATTTTGCATTTTCAATTTTCAATTATAGCGCAAGCGTCATCTCATAGTCCTCCATCAAATACCCGTTTCCGATATCAATATTAACCTCATTCGTAATGCGGAAGCCTTGTCTTTCATAGAACGTTGTTGCATTGTTATAACGATTGACATTCAGCAACAAGGTGTTACTTTCTGCAGTTCGGGCTTCTGAAATGACATGTTCCAGTAACTGTTTTCCGATTTGTTTGCCTTGAGCTTGCGGGAGCACGTAAATCTTATGCAGTTTCGTTGCTTTTAAGCCATTATATTGGTGCTCTATTCCAGCAAAACCGAGTGTTTTCCCGTCTTCCTGATACAACCAAAACGATTGATTCGGGTGGTTGAAATTAGCAGCTAAGGCTTCAGTATTATACATCCAGTTCAACATATAATCGATCTGTGCAGGCGTGAGGATTTCCTTAAAAGTATCAGGCCATGTTTGGTGAGCTACTTGCTGAATAGCAGGAATGTCTGTCAGTAATGCGCGAACAATCATAGAATCAGTTGTCTTTTCCAAACGAATACATATCGTTGTGATTAAACTCTATTTGATCTTTTATTTTCTTGATGGTTCGGGTAAGCAAAAAGATTGTAGGGTCGGCATGTTCTTTCAGCCAACCGAAACTGCTCATTTCTCCCTCAACGCCATTCGCAACGTGGTAAAGCAAGGTGAATTTGTGTACTTCCAGCCAGTGCAAAGCAGATTCGTTTCCTTCGGCGGCATTTACCATCGCCATCAAGTGCGGATAACCGTTTTGCATGAGCCAATCACGCGCCTGTTGTTTCAATAAAATAGCATTGGTGGTGTGAAACAATTCTTCGTAACCGTTTTCAAGCAAATACAAACTGATTTCGCTATTGCCTTCCAATGCTTTACACCACGCCAAAATAATCTTGGGCGGATAGTCTAATTGCGCGTGCGTGATATTCGCTTTTTTCACCACCGCAACCTGATTCTGCTCAGAGTCTTTCCCGAATATGCGTTTGATCCAGCTCATTTGATTGCAGGTACTTGGTAAAATAAATAGGAAACTAAAATTGCAACTATCACGCCGATTATATCCACTAATAAGCCAACCCCGGCCGCATAACGTGTTTTCTTTATTCCTACGGAGCCGAAATAGACTGCAAGCACATAAAACGTTGTTTCTGTTCCTCCTTGCATCGTCGCAGCAATCTTCGTTCTAAAATCATTGATTCCATGTTCGGTAATAACATCGATCATCAAAGCCCGAGCAGTTCCACCGCTAAAAGGTTTCATAATTCCAACTGGCAGGGCATCTACAAATTCAGTGTGTACCAAACCAATTTGCAAGAAAAACCAAGTGAGTCCATCCAATAGAGCTTGCATTGCTCCCGAAGTATTAAAGATGCCAATTCCTACAAGCATGGTAACTAGAAATGGAATTATACTAATTGCAACTTGAAACCCTTCTTTCGCACCTTCTACAAACTCTTCATAAACATTGATCTTCTTTATTACCGCCAATATGATAAACATAACGAAGATTCCTAGAATAATAACATTACCACCAATGTTTGCAATATTTTGAGTGTATTCGGGATAATAATGTAGGCAAACCAGTAATCCTGTAAGAAACGCAATTGCACTACCTAAGTAAGCAATAACAACCGGATGAAAAAGCTTGATTCGTTGTTTAATTGCAACAAGAATGAGTGCCGATAATGCAGAGCAAAAGGTAGTGATCAAAACGGGTAAGAAAATTTCGGTCGGGTTTGCAGATTTTTTGATGGACAAAATAGACAATACGCTGATCGGAATAATGGTCATTCCTGCAGTGTTGAGTGCAAGGAACATGATTTGCGCATTGCTAGCAGTATCTTTTTGTGGATTCAGATCTTGTAGTTCCTTCATTGCTTTCAGCCCCATAGGTGTTGCCGCATTGTCTAATCCTAGTATATTCGCACTAAAATTCATCATAATAGCACCTACAGCCGGATGATCTTTGGGAACTTCAGGGAAGACACGCGTAAAAAGAGGTGAAATGGCTTTGCTGAGTAAGCGAACTGCACCACCTTTTTCACCTACATTCATAAAGCCTAAGCACATACAAAGTGCCCCTGTCATATAAATTGAAAGTTCAAATCCCGTTTTGGCTGAATTAAAAAGCCCTTCGGCCATTTCTTTGAAAATGTTTACATCTTGCCAGAAAATCAATTTTGATAAGCCAGTAATTATGGCTACAAGAAAGAACCCGATCCAAATTCTATTTAAAAGCATGTGTAAATATCGGTTTTACAGCTCAATGTTCGTTTGACTGCCGCTCACAAATATGAACAAAGTTTTCAAGAACAATAGCTCCGTGCATTCCTGATACTTCCGGATGAAACTGAACGCCGTAGAGTGGGAGCGTGCTGTGCATCATGGCTTCGTTGACACAGCTATCTGAAACGCCTATGTGAACAAAACCTGCGGGAATGGAAATGGCTTCGCAATGGTCTTCCATGAGCTCAATTTCGGTGGGTAGTTTGTCAAACAACGGACAATCAACCAAAATCTCAACTGTTTGCCAATCGCGGTCGTCGCGCTGACGGTTGGCCAATGCGCCAAAAGTCATGCCCATGATCTGGTGCCCGAAGCAAATACCCAGTACCGGAATTGAAGTATCTTTCAACCAAGTGAATAATTCCAAATAAGGTTCGGGATCTTTTTCGGTAATCAAAATAGGTGCGCCGGAAATGACCGCTCCGATACAATCCGATAAATCGGTTTCCGGGTTTAAGTCAAACATCGAAATTACCTTGGTATCAATGTGTTCGTAGAGGATCGATTCGATGAGTGGGGTTTTCTGACTTCCACAGTCGATCACGGCTATCATAATTCAATCTGACCGATTCCTTGTCGCACAATTTCTGCCGTTCCACTGGTGCAATCTACAACAGTAGAAGCTTCCAAATGACCCAATCCACCATCGATGATAAAGGCAAATTCGTCATCAAAACGTTCGTAAATGACCGATGGATCTACAAAGTAATCGGCAATTTCGTCTTCGTCATCGTGCAATGAGGTGGTCGCCATCGGATTTCCAAGAGCTTCCACAATGGCAAGTGTGATTTTATTATCCGGAATACGAATCCCGATTTCCTTTTTACTGGCGTCAAACAATTTCGAAACTTCGTTGGTTGCTTGTAAAATAAAGGTAAACGGACCGGGAAGCGATTGTTTTAATAATCGGAAGATCCCGCGATCAACTTGCTTTACGTATTCGGATAACTGACTGATGTCTGAGCAAATAATCGAAAAATTGGCTTTTTGGATCTTCACTCCTTTCCACTTGGCCAGCGCAGCCAATGCTTTTTTATTGGTCACATCGCACCCAACCGCATATACGGTATCGGTAGGAAAGACGATGAGTTCTCCTTTGCGCAACGACTCTACTATTTGCGAGATAAGTCGCTGATCCATATTCGATGGATTGATTTCTATGAACATAGCACAAAGATAGCAATTTGAGTTCTCAGAATAATTCCACCTTCAAAAACGGAAGAACTCAATTTATTTTGTTGAACAATATGCTTTGGGATTTCGCTTCATTTATTCTTTTCCGCCGTAAAACGCGAATAAATAACCGTTTTGAGATTTACTGATCGCATATTCTCGATTCCCGGAAGTAGCTTCACCCGGAAAAGATTTCCAAATAGAAAACGGAACACCGTCAATAACATCCAATGCTTTTAGCTTCTCGTCACTTTCAGAAGATAATACTCCCGATTCGTTCATACTTACATTCTTGGAAGAATCTGTTAATTGTTGAATGAAGTCACTTTCGCTGAAAGCAGCTTGGTCTAAATTAAATGCATTAGCAAACACTGTTTGAGTTTCCGATTCCTGAGATAAATAAACAACGGTCACCTGAATATCGTCATCGCCAACAGGTATGTTTTGTGGTGAAGGTTGAAAATTGAGTAAGCTTCCGTAGGCAGTTCCGCTTGCAGCCAGAAAACCAAACGAAATTTCTTTTCCTTCATATTGAAGTGTCGGTTTTACTTCAACGAGGTAATCATCGTCAGCGGAACGTTTTTCTGAAATAAATGGAAGTACGGATGGATGAGCCGCGCCTTGTCGACCTGTAGTGTTGTATAGAATATAGTTGACCGTTAGACTAGCCATTTTTTCAGTGTTTATTCGTGCTTACTCTGTTACGGATTTTCAGCTCCTTCCGAATAATGTTGAGCCATACAAATAACAGTGCGAATACGATCACGCACGTATATACGATGAAACAACCTGTTTGTATTGTCCATTCAGTTAAATAGTGATTTGTTTCCGGCAAATTACATTCAACCGCCTTTTATAAATATAAGTAAAAAAAACAAGTCTTGTATCTGTTGAAAGGCGAAAAAGTCGACAAATGAGCACTTTTACGCTTTCAATTCGTAAAAGGCGGGGTGGAGTGATTGAAATTATTGAAATCATTTTTCTAGAATGAAATCCCACATCATTACAAAATTTTAATCTCCGTTCGTCGATTTTCCTGATGTTCTTCTTCCGAACATTGTACGCCGTCTTTACAACGATTCAACAATTGCGTTTCGCCATAACCTTTTGCCACGATACTTGTTTTTGGAACACCTTTTTTGATCAGGTAATCTACACAGCTTTGTGCACGTGCTTGTGAAAGTTTTTGGTTGTAAGCAGCGTTTCCCCGAGCATCGGTATGCGAAGAGAGTTCTATCTTTAGTTTGTTTTCAGTAATGAAAGCCACCAGTTTATCCAATGCGGCCATACTTTCTGGGCGCAAGGTCGATTTGTTATAATCGTAAAAGATATTCTCTAACTTGAATTTATCACCTTTTTTGATGGTCGGCAATTGCAACAATAATTCGATCACTTTATCGCTTTCATTGTCGGTTTTGAAGGTTGTTTGATCATCTACATATCCGCGCTTTGACGCATGTGCTAAATAATCGGCATAACGATCTACTTGCAAGGTTACCAATCCTTCTTTATCGGTCATTAACACGGTGTCAATTCCCGTCAAAGCAGTTGTAACAGTGGTTTTAGCATATGGAATCGGGTTTTTCGTACCGCGTTCCACCACTTTTAAGGTCACGAAAATAGTCAGTGGTTTTAGGACCAATTCGCCTTGAATGGTCGTGTCGCGAACAATTCCCATAGTGGAAACGGCTAGCGGGGATTCCAATGCGAAGTATTCCTTTTCGGTAGTAAATCGGTAGTCGTGATTCATGTACAATTGCGTGCTGAATTGCCCTAAACTATCAGTAAATAGTGTGTCTGTGACAGATGTTGTTTGATCTTTAAACACCACCCATTGATTGGGAACAGGCTCTTTTTCTGCATATCGTTCCACCACAGTTCCTTCAAAGTAAATGGTCGGATCTTTGCGTTGCCAGGAATAAATACGATCTACAAAATCACCGCGATTGGATGAGAAAAAACCGCCTTTTTCGTTTTTATTGGCCACAATACCAAAATCATCATACGATGTATTGATCGGAAAGCCCATGTTCAATACCGTTCCGTTGAGCGAAACCGGTATGGTGAAAATGTCTAATCCACCGATTCCGAAATGACCTTTGGATGAAAAATAGAGCGTATTCTCACTGATAGCAGGAAACAATTCATCCTGATCGGTATTTACGGCCGGACCTAAATTCACTGGTGCAGACCAAACTTCGCCTAAATAATCAGAATAGTATAAATCGGCACCTCCGAAACCGCCTTCCTGGTCGCTGGCAAAATAAATGCGGTTTCCATCAGTCGAAAAGCAGGCGTGTCCCACGTTGTAAGCCGGATTGTTGTAGGCAAACGGTTTCACTTCCGTCCATTCGCCATTGATGCGTTCCGAAAAATAAATCGCTAAAACCACCACATCCTGATCATTGTGTTTGCCCAACGTGTTTTTGGTGATCACCATGCGATTTCCATCCGGACTAAACGAAACAGGGCCATCGTGCGCACGAGAGAAAAAGGCATCTTTCAGTACTTTTCCTTTCATAAGCGTGCTGTCGAGATCGTACGTTGCATGCAGCATGTTGATGAAATAAGCATTGTCCCAGCCATAACGTCCATTCAGAAAACCAGCGTTTTTCGATTTCGACATATACAAAATGCCGTTTTCATAAAACGTAGGGCAGAAGTCACCTAATCCTGAATTGATCGATAGCGCTTCGATGGAATAAATCGCCGAATCGGTCATCAAATGCCCAAAATCGTGGTTGCGATCTTTCAACAAAGTCACAAAATTGTTTTGCGGATACACCTTAATGGCATCTGCCAATAATTCATCTGCCACTTCGTATTTCCCGATGGTGCGCAGTAAATCGATGTATTCAACGTAATCGTTTTCGGTGAGTCGGTTGGTTTCATGAAGTTTACTGTAATAAAAC
>JBILJP010000347.1:0-5696 GCA_044377135.1 Fluviicola sp. | reverse complement strand
CGCACCGGAAAAGTGAATTGGATGAATTGGGTGGATACGGAAGTCATTGCTTGTCCGGTAGTGGACGGAAAAGAAGTGCATGTAGCCTCGCAAAGCGGTAATTATTATGTGTTCGATAAAGAAACCGGCAAAAGCGTACTCACGTCAACTTCCGTGAAAGCGGTTTCGTCGCCAACGCTTACTGCCGATAAAATTTACCTTACGGCCAGTGTTAACGGGAAAGAACAATTGTTGGTCTTGAACCGCAGCGATTTGAAAGTTGCCAAAAAATACCCGACAATACTCAGTGCGCCTTCTAGCGGCAATGGCGATTGTTACGCGCACATGAATTTCAACGGATCGCACCCGATTGTCTACAAAAACAAAGTGGTTTTGTTATTAGACAGCGCCAACCTCATCGCGTTTGATGCCACTACCGAAAAAATGTTGTGGAAACAACCCGTGAGTGCTCACCCCAATCAATTACCGATTGTAGCCAATGATAAAGTTGTGGTAGCAACCCTTTCGGGTGAAGTATTGAGTTATGACATCAACAACGGAAATGTGACGACATTGCGTAAAAATGCCGGTGAAATAGACGGGCAACCGGTTTCACACAACGGCTTTTTGTTTGTGGCTTCGGCGGGTGTGCTTTCGGTGGTAAAATCATTGGTAAAATTTCCATGGAGTCAGTGGAACAAGGATGCAGGGCACAATTTGGTGGTGGAGTAAAGAGTCTTTTCAGACAACATCTTTGGTCGCAAAAGATTTGGTGTTTGTTGAATACACTGGAAAATAGATTATTTTTATGAGTCAAAAAGCCTTGATCTATTATGCGAAAAATTTTCTACACCATTCTAATAATTGCCGTTATTGTATTTGCGATTCAACTTGTTTTGATGCTGCGTGATCGTAAAAAAAACAAAGCAAATCCTGCACAATTTTCTGTACTTAAGCTCATTCCTTTTGCCCTCACGATCATTGGCATATTCATGTACGGGGTAAGTTGGGTGAGTTCTCCTATATCCAATTCATTGAGTTTTTTCGAATTGATAACGAACTTTGACCCTAACATAGATTCCAATTTTAAAGAAGATCTTCTTATTATCGGCTTTCTCATTTTTTGTTGTTTAGGATTCATGACGTCGGCAACCTTCTTTCAGCTCATTTTCCGCATTAAGCTAAAATCAATAGCTACATTGATTTTTGAAGTCTTAATCGGATTGGGTTGCAGCGTTCTTGGCCTAATCGTGATTTATAAAATCAAACACATGTTCGATAATGCGTTTTCTAACGAATTAGAACAATTCTTCGCCAAAATCATTAACATTTCTGCAGGATATGGAATTATTATCATCGTATTGATAGGCTTCCTCTACGCTGGATTCGTGATCACAATGCAGTTGATTGCGCAAAAAAAACTGAAACGAAACCCGATGGTTTTATCCGATTTCGATAATCTAAGAGAATTAAACAAGTTGCTTGCAGAAGGAATTATCACGCAGGAAGACTTTGACCGCAAGAAGAATCAAATTTTAGATTAAATCTCTTTGAGAAATTCGTTTTTATGTGTAGCATAATTTGGTGGTGGAATAGGATAAAGAATCGTTCTTTATTCTCTTGCCCCATGACTTTTTGCCACCTCAACCCAATGTTCGGCTAAACCTTCAGGATTGGCCCCAAGAGCGCGGGCGAGGTATAACGCCAATGACATCATCAATACGGAAGCATTGTGTATTTCGGGAAGTGTTTGCAGGTGTCCGAATTCTTCTTGTGCAGTTAATTGGAGGAGTTCATTGTGGATTCTCGCAAAAGTAATAACATCATCCGCCTGTTCTGAAAAAGCGGGAATCATGAGCAAATCGATCCATTTTTCGCCGATTCTTTTAACCAAAGCTGCGGGTTGTTCGTTTCCCAATTTGCGCCAGACAGATAGTGTTTTGGTATCACCACTTTCTGCCAAACCGGTATCCAGAAGCAAGGTAAAGGCAATGTCTGCGATGTTTTGCATTACTTCAAGGTACTCATCTTGCGCGGTTTCGAACGTATTTGTTTGCTGACCGCTAAGGTATTCGCGAACGCTTAAATGAGGTAAATCAATGACATCCGGACAACCGTTCAAGCAAGGAAAAGTCTTTCCCTGATGGATGTAATGAGCCGTCTCATGCTGAATCTGACGACCTAGCGGAAACAAGCGACATGCAAGCGGACGATTCGCATGAACACTGCAACCCGCATTTTCAAGATACAACCTGCAGGCTGATTTTCCACTGCTATTCGTTGGTCCGTCAAAAAGCAAAACAATACCACCAACACCACAAAATTGTTCCCGAAAAGCACATGGAGTTAATTGTTTCCCGCGGGCAAGACAAGCCAGTTCCCACGGATTGAGAAACACTTGATTCCCATGACAACACGTTCCTGCCCGCGTACATGTGAGCGGAAGAATATCATCAAGATTGAGTTGTGTTGAAGTCATCTTTTAAATTGCCTTGCAGAAGGAATTGTTCCATTCAGCAACACAATACTACGATTAATCCGTGATTGTTTTTCCATTGATTAAGCCTTGCGTTCGATCTCCTTCAAATTTTCCGTTTTCTTGGTTTTACAAATAGTCTTCGAATTAGGTTTCTATACGTTTATCAAATTTCAAATGAGATTTACCGTAAGTATCTACACAAAAAAAGCCGCTTCAGAAAATCACTGAAACGGCTTTTGATTATTTCGTTGAATCCTTATTGTTTAACGATTCGTTGTCTTACAGTGCCCTTATTTGTGTCAACTTGAATTAGATATACCCCAGTTGGGTTATCTTTCAAGTCTACAACAAATGCACTTCCTGTACATTTTGCTTGATAAACTTCTTCACCAATTGCATTCAAGATATGGATAGTTGTTGCTTCTACATTGCTTAAATCAACTGTGAAAAATCTATTTGAAGGATTAGGATTAACCGAAACGAGATCTGATGCCAACTCCTCTACGTCTGCAAAAAGCAAGTCGATACATGTTGTTTCCTCCATACACGCTCCAAATGTAACTTCACACTTGTAACTTCCGTCTTGTGTTGCAGTAAACGTTTGGTTCGTTTCACCGTTCAGTGCTAATTGTGTTGCACAATCGATCCATTGGTATGTTGCGCCATTTTGCGCTGCTGATAATTGATCCACATCCAATTGATTAATTCCTGTATCAATGTTGTCAACAGTTAAGATCAATGAAATAGTAGAATCGCATCCAGCTGCGCTTGTCAACACTTGATCGTATGTTCCAGAAGTTGTATAATCGGTTCCATTCCAGTTGTAAGTACCACAAGATGTAACCGTTTCAGTTGCCCCGATCACGTTGTTGTTCACTGTAGCCGTTACAGCAACTCGCGGAGAACTTACACATCCACCGCCAGCGTTATCTTCAACATAGAAAACTGTTGTAGACGAAACTGTTGGTGTGTAGTTAGCACCCGAGAAAAGAAGTGTACCATTAGTCGGTAGATCATACCAATCCGCGGAACCAGTCGAAGGTGATGCCAAAAGGCTTACTGCTCCTGTTTCACAACGTTCATCACCTTGTGTTTGCAAAATGCTTGGAGTGGTTAGCGTATATGTAATGGTTACCATTCCGTTTCCAGCAACCGCTCCACCTACAGTAATTGAAGTGGATGTCATTGATGGAGCTGTGTAACAATCGCCACCAGCGCCACCTCCTCCAGCACCTGTGTCATTGAATTGGCATCCAACTGTTCCAGCAGCACCAGCGCCACCGCCACCGCCACCTGTGAAACCTCCACCACCAGAACCGCCTGATGTTGGTGAACTTGAGCAAAGGCTAGTACCAAGACCGCCAGCACCGCCAACACCTCCAGAACCGTTCAATCCAGACTGACCTTGGAAAGGTCCGCAACCTACACCAAAAGACCCGAAAAACGTGCCTACACCTGGAAATCCACCGCCACCAGCGGTACTGTTTGTCCCGGCAAAGCCGTTTCCGCCACCAGGACCACCATTTCCACCAGCAACCGCTGCTCCAGAGCAACCACCGTTACCACCAGCACCACCGCCGCCAGCAACTATAATTCTATCTGTTAACGTTGTTCCATTGAAGCGAACATCAGATGCACCGCCACCACCAGCACTTGAATTGGCAGCATTTGCACCACCACCGTTAAAACCACCCGTTGTGAGTGTTCCTTGACCCCCAACATAAATGTTTAATACGTCGCCAGCAGTTACGGAGTAAGTTCCTGTGACTATTGCGCCATTTCCTCCTATACCAGCAGGAGACGTGGACGCATTACCATTTGAACCACTTGCTCCGTGAGCCGTTATCGTTACCGAAGACACACAACTAGGAACAGTAAACGTTTGAACAGCACCGGTAAAGGTAAATGTTTGTGTTTGCGCAAAAGAAATGCCTGATAGTGCAAACAACCCTAAAGCAAATGAAAAGTAATGTTTTCTCATAGTAAGTAATTATGTTAAATAATTCGTTCTTGGAGACAAAGATATACTTAATATAAATGAAAGCGCGAATTAATATTACTAGTTCGTTTTCAGAAGATTAAGAATTTGAGTTATTCACGATGTTGATTTTTTCTGGCTCAAAGACATTGGAAACCAGTTTACGAGAAATCGTCGTGAAATACATTCTCGGAATGATCAAAAAACAGTCTTTCAATATGAAACGCTTTTGAAAACAGAAGCCATTGACCCGGTTCTGCTCAACTTAGTTACTAAGCACGTAAACGCCGAAACATTAAGCCAAATTGCTTTTTATTTGCGCTCAATCTCCTTCAAATTCTCCATTTTTTTAGTTTGCAAGAAACCGTTGATGTCTTCGAAGTGGGTTTTCACGCGTTGATTTCCGAATTCATAGACTTTTGTAACGAGTCCGTCAAGGAAATCACGGTCGTGAGAAACAAGGATCAATGTACCATCGAAGCTTTTGAGCGCGTCTTTGATAATGTCCTTGGTTTTCATGTCGAGGTGATTGGTTGGCTCATCGAGAATCAGCAAGTTCACCGGTTCGAGCAACAGTTTGATCATCGCTAAACGCGTTTTCTCGCCTCCTGAGAGCACTTTTACCTTTTTGGTGCTATTGTCTCCGCCAAACATAAAAGCCCCCAGCAAATCTTTGATTTTAGTACGTATATCGCCTTCGGCTATGCGGTCGATGGTTTCGAACACGGTCATTGACTCGTCGAGCAACGAAGCCTGGTTTTGCGCAAAATAACCGATCTGCACATTGTGCCCTAGTTCTAGCGTTCCGTCGAAATCTATTTGACCCATTATGGCTTTCACCATGGTTGATTTCCCTTCGCCGTTTTTACCTACAAAAGCTACTTTTTCACCCCGTTCGATGGTAATTGAAGCATCACTGAAAACGGTGTGATCGCCGTACTTCTTGGTCAATTCGCTCACAGTAACGGGGTAACTTCCTGCACGCGGAGCCGGAGGAAATTTTAAGCGTAAAGCTGAATTATCTACCTCATCCACTTCTACAATTTCCAGTTTTTCGAGCATTTTCACGCGCGACTGTACTTGCAGTGTTTTGGAATACGTTCCTTTGAATCGCTCAATAAATTCAGTGGTTTCGGCAATGAACTTTTGTTGTTCGTCGTATTGTTTTTGCTGCTGCTGACGACGGTCTTTACGCAATTCCAAATAATCGGAATACTTGGCGCGGTAGTCGTAAATGCGACCCATCGTTACCTCAATTGT
>JBILJP010000346.1:0-5738 GCA_044377135.1 Fluviicola sp. | reverse complement strand
GCGCAATCTGTGGCAAGCCATTACTGCTTTTGTTATTCTATTTTGAAAAATGGTTGTTTGTGTGATCTTATTATTATTTCCAGCTTAACTTAATGACATTGCTTCAAAGGGGAAGAAGCTTGATTTTCCTCACAATTTCGGATTTTTCTTTCATAATATTGAGATCTTAATTCATCATTCAAGCTTGCATCGAGCGATTCTTAAAGAAAATTCCCGAAATCCTGTTTTTAACCTAAATCCACTTGATAATTTCTCAATTCATAATTTATAATTTCATCACGAATGCAACTGTTCTTCCCGCACTTCCATCAACAGGGAAAACAAGCTTACATGAAACGAATCATTCTAATAACAACTCTACTCCTCTCGGGCTTGAGCGCCTGGAGTCAAACAGAAAATAGTGCTACCATCACTCCCAAAGCTAAGGGTGGATATTACGGCCGTGGATCGGTTGGTTTGCTCATTGGCGAATTTGCCAGCGGGTCAGCACAACTGAGTAACGGTTATTCTTTCGGTAACAGATTGGATGTCGGGATCGGTCTGGGATATGAAAACTATAACTACGAGCGCTTTGTACCTCTGTTTTTGGAAACGCGCTATCATTTCGGAAAACGCGAAACCAAACCCTTTGTAGGATTGATGAGCGGTTATCTTGCCGGATTGAATCAGGATTTCAACGAAAAAGGTTTTACCGCCGGACTGCAAATCGGAATTACACATTATTTCACCAAACACTTCGGTATTTCTTCATCGGTGGGTTATCGGTATGTTGTGACGCAATCAACGAATATTTATTACATGGACCTGCACACTTTCGCTCCTAATACAACACCGGATAACACAAATATTCACCGCATCGAAGCACGTTTCGGGATCGTTATACGATAATCGTTTCCAATTATTAATTCTCCGAGCGAAGCAACCATTCTTTCTCCATTTCCATCAAAACTAAAAACAAGATTGTATGAAACGAGTTCTTTTAATCGCGGTACTAAGTTTATTCGGGGTTAGCGCGTGGAGTCAGGTTGATAGTATTGCTCCAAAAGTCAAAGGCAACTATTACGGTCGCGGATCGGTTGGTTTGCTCATTGGCGAATTTGCCAGCGGTTCGGCGCAACTGAGTAACGGTTATTCGTTTGGTAACAGATTGGATGTTGGAATCGGTCTGGGATATGAAAATTATAACTACCAGCGCTTTGCACCCCTGTTTTTGGAAACGCGCTATCATTTCGGAAAACGCGAAACCAAACCTTTTGTGGGATTGATGGCGGGTTACATGGCCGGCCTCCAGCGATTCAACCCCAACGTTAAGGGCTTTACTGCTGGTTTACAGTTTGGCATAACACATTATTTCACCAAACATTTCGGCATTACAACGTCGGTTGGTTATCGTTATAGCATGCTGCAATCAACAATCCTTTATTACTTAGAGGTTTATGTCCCGAATCCTCCGGTTGAAAACGAAACTATTCACGCTATCGAGACACGTTTCGGTATTGTAATACGTTAATAAGAAGTAACACCTCCATTTGAACTGCTTTAAAAGGCGTTCATTTGCAGTGAAACGTTGAACGAATCGGTAAAACAACCAAACGATTGGAGTATAAGAACTGTTCTGATAGTGAATTAGTTGTTGCCTGCAGGAAGCAAATCCGACAGGCACAGCAGGAACTTTTTGCCCGATTTGTTTACATGATGAAAGGAATTTGTTTGCGGTATGCCCACGATGAAGCCGAGGCTGAAGATATCCTGCAGGATGCATTTATCCGCATTTTTGAGAAATTGGATCAGTTTAACGAAAGCGGACCGTTGGGTGCCTGGATCAGAAGAATTACCGTGAATACCGCATTGGAAAGTTACCGGAAACGGAAATCGGTGAAACAACAATTGGTGCAAGCGCTTGATTTAAAAGATATACATCCTGCCGCAGAAGATGGAATTATTGAGCAATTGAATGCAGAGGAATTGGTGAAAAAGATTCAGCAATTGCCGCCAGGTTACAGAGCGGTGTTTAACCTCTATGCTGTGGAAGGATACAATCATCCTGAAATCGGCGAACTACTCGGTATTTCCGAGGGAACATCGAAATCGCAATACAGCAGAGCCAGATTGATGCTACGAACAATGATAGACGAGGAATCGGCACAAGAACAAATACGATTGAGTTATGCAAAATAACGATCAAAAAGGAAGCTTAAAAGACACATTCAACAATTTCGGTGTTGCACCGACAGACGGATTGTGGGATGCAATTTCAGGAAAACTCGACGAAAAGAAAAAACGTCGCTTCGCCTTTTGGTGGTGGAGTTCCGGATTGGCTGCCGTTCTCATTATCGGGTTCACTGCCTGGAATTGGAGCCAACCTTCGGGCATGCAATCGTTGACAGGCGGACGCCAATATCCTGTTCACGCTGAGACCAATTCTAAAGAAACAACTATACCCAAAGGTGGAATTGCAATTGCGGCAGTTGATTCCCTTCATTTACACGCGCCTTTCGCACTCATTTGGGATCCTTCTATGTTTCCGTTCAATTTTACGCTGATGAACGGACTCTACAATCAGCCGTTTTGCGGTAATTATTACGGAGAACCTTGGATGCACAATTTTATGATGGGTGACAACTACAATAACAGATCTAATGATTCGCTGAAAAAGACAGAATTCGTACTCGCGAAAAATGACTCATTGTTGTCAACTGATTCTTCGTCGCCAACCGATTCAACAATTCACCCGATTGAAGCACAACAACTGTTATTGGGAGTGATTCTAAAGAAATGGCAAGTCGGGTTGTTTGCCGGAAGATCTCAAGTATTCTCGTATTCCAACCCGCTGATCGAGGGAATTGGAACCAATTCCAATCAATCACTCGCTGTAAATGAGCCTGTTGAAACGCGGTATTCCTGGGATATTGATCTGACGGTAAGCCGACTCATAAGTCGTCGTTGGTGGTTGGGGACAGGTGTACATTTCGGAGCGTTGGGAAGTGGATCTATTCCGGTAACAACCGAAATCAAAAGCGGAAAAGTAAATTACGCAGCCCTTGGAGTGCCACTTTCCATCGGTTATGAATTGTACCTCGGACGTTTCACACTCACACCTCTGATCGGTTTCAGATACGATTACGCATTCCGGAAAACAGAAGAATACACCTATAAAGAACCGGAACTGTCTATTTCTTCGGCTGATGCTGCCCCGACATATGTCAAAACAACCGAAACAGCTAAGTTGAATCTGATTTCGACCAGTCTTTCGGCAGAATTAGCCCTTCGACTTCACAGAAATTGGAACATTGTAGCCAAACCAACCACCCAATTTTACCTCTACGGAAAAACGGATGAAACCAATCCGAATACCTTCCGCAAAGTATGGTTTGGCGGATCGATTGGAGTCACGAAACGTTTTTAGATTGAACAGTACGAATAGTTTTTAAGTTGGTCAGTTTTTGAGTTCTTCGATTCAACCTAGAAACTCAATAAACTTAAAAACTCAAGGAACTCAAGAACTCATTCATCTCACGAAAATCCATTCCGTTTCCGTAGACTGATTCGGATCAAACCGGTATCCATCCACATCGTATCCTTTCAAATCTTCGATGTCTTGTAAATCATGCTGAATCAGGTAACGTGCCATGGCTCCGCGCGCTTGTTTGGCATACACCATCACCATTTTGTATTCACCATTCTTGAATTCCTTGAAATTCGGGGTCACAAACGGACGTTTTAATTCTTTCCAATTCACCGCTTTGGCATATTCATTCGATGCCAGATTCACAATCCACTCCCCTTTTTCGGTTTCTTTTTGCAGCTGTTTGGTGAGTTTTTGTCCCCAAAATGCGTACAGATTTTTGGTCTTGGCATCCACCTGAAAATTGGTTCCCATTTCCAAGCGATACGGATACATCAAATCGAGAGGACGCAACAAGCCGTACATGCCAGAAAGCATGCGTAAACGATCTTGTGCTACGTTCAATTCGGCTTCCGAAAGCGTGGAAATATCCAACCCGCGATACACTTCTCCTGTAAAGAGAAATCCTGCCGGTCGTACCTCTTCAGTTGGCGTTTCCGATAAATACCAATTCTTGAAACGCGCTACGTTCAGGTTGGCAATATCAGCCGAAACATGCATCAAGTCAATGAGTTGTTTTGCCTTCAGTTTCTTCAATTTTTTCGATAGCGATGTCGCTTCCTTAGCAAATTGAGGTGTTGTAAAGGTTACTTCAGGGAAATCACATTGTTGATTGATCGACTTTGCAGGGGAAATCAGAATTTTCATACTCAGAAGTGTTTTAGTTTGGAAGTTTTTTGAGTTTGTTAGTTTCCTTCGAACTTAAATAGATGAATAACTTAAAAACTCAATAACCTTAGAAACTCTATTTAAACTTAAAAAAACTCTTATTTAAACCCAAAATGTTTCTCTGCCTCATCCGCAATCTGACCGCCAATCGCCAACGAAGCTGTAGCTGCCGGAGAAGGTGCGTTCAATACGTGAATGGAATTGGCGTGGAACTCAAAACGGAAATCGTCGCGGGTATCGCCATCTGCGGCCAACAACAATGCGCGCACTCCTGCTCGTCCCGGATGAATATCATCCATGGTCAACGAAGGCACCATGCGCTGTAAGGTTTTGAGGAATAATTTCTTTGAAAATGCACGGCGGTATTCGTCTAAACCGAATTTCATGTTATTGAAAAACAATTTCCACGTTCCACGATAGGTCAATGCATCCCAGGTATCGCGCATCGAGAAATCGGTTTTTCCGTAACCTTCGCGTTTGAACGTGAATACAGCATTTGGTCCGCATTCGATTTCACCGTTGGTCATACGTGTAAAGTGCACACCAAGGAACGGGAAATCAGGATTCGGAACCGGGTAAATGAGGTTCTTAACTTTATGTTTTGCCTGTTCGGTCAATTCGTAATAATCTCCACGGAAACCAACCACTTGTTCTTTCAATTTCACACCGTCTTTTCGAGCCAAACGGTCAGCTTGCAAACCACCACAGAAAATCAAAAACTTCGCTTCGATGTTTCCTTTATTGGTAGCCACAATTGTTTTTTCTTCCGAGCGTTCAATTCCAACAACTTCGTGACTCAACATCATGGCGCTTTTTGGTTGCATGGAAAGGGCAATTTCAGCCATTTTTTCGGTCGCTCCGCGGAAATCAATGATTCCGGTACACGGAACGTAAATTCCTCCAATACCTTCTACAAACGGCTCAATTTCTTTCAATCGTTTAGAATCAATCATTTCAATTCCTTCGGTGTTGTTGGCTACTCCGTTTTGGAAAATCTTATCCATATTCGCCAATTCGGATTTGTCAACCGCCACTACTACTTTACCGCATACATCGTGATCGATTCCGTGTTCTTTGGCAAAAGCCACCAATTCATGACGTCCAGCCACACAGTTTTTGGCTTTCAGCGATCCCGGTTTGTAGTACAATCCCGAGTGAATGACCCCTGAATTGTTTCCTGTTTGGTGATCTGCCAATTTTCCTTCTTTCTCAATCAGCACAATCGATTTGTCCGGATAACGCGTTTGTAATTTGTAAAACGTTGCCGCTCCTACTATTCCTCCACCAATGATTGCTATATCGAAAGCCATGTTTGTTAATTTGGGTGCAAATTTAATCATTGACGGGGGATTTTACCACAACTATTCAACGCAAAACTTGTTTTATCAAATGTTCGACGCAACGCTTACGCTAAAGCTTCAGCGAAAGTGTAGAGGCGCAGAGA
>JBILJP010000038.1:0-20903 GCA_044377135.1 Fluviicola sp. | reverse complement strand
CTGATCGCCGGTAATTTTTTTACTGATAAACCTGCCGTCAAACTAGCGCTGACTGACTTTAAATCGACCATGGACAGCTTGATTGTACTGCATCGAACACTTTATGATTACGTTGCAGAAAAGTCCTATAAAACCGATACTGAATTGAAGACGGCGCTTACGATCATTGGGCAGACTTCGCAGATTTTGGATAGCTATTACGTTCGCGCCAACGCATTGTCGACGGCAATTGAAGCTTATTACAACACGCTCCCGGTTTTAAAGAAACAGCAAAAGATGATCGCGGCTAAGGCTGAGTTGGATTTGTGCAAAAATCACATCAACAACTGGACGAATGAGTTGTACAACAACGTCAATAATACTCCCGAAAACGACCGGGTTCTCCGTCAGTTGAACGATGCATCGCTGTCAAAAGACTCGATTTTGTTTTACACCACTTACGGATACGGCGTGCAACATAACGGTGCAATGCCGCATACGCGCTACACCACTTTCTATGGCATGATGAAATCGACCTTATACTGGTACGCAAAAGATAAATTGTATTATCCGTCGTACATGACCAAGCGAGATATCGATTACAATGAATTCATCGACCGCATTCATCAGGATGTGGAAGATTACAATGATTTTATGGAATGTGCAGACGGCAAGCAGTTATCCAAGAACATGGATTATTCCATGAAAATGGCGGCCAAAATTGGTGTGGATACCAACCAGAACGTGCAATTGAAATGGCCGCGGAAAAGCTACCTGTTTCATTTTGTTCAGGAAGAAAAACTTCCACAGCCGGATACAATTGTTGAGGTGCCAACAGATACGCTTGTTACCGACCATCAGCAGCTCATCAACAATGCTTTGCCGCACCATTTGGTGTTTTTGCTGGATGTTTCCGCTTCTATGAACGAACCCGGAAAACTCGATTTGTTGAAAGACGGAGCCAAATACCTGGTGAAACTGCAACGAAGCAGCGATCATATTTCGCTACTGACATTTTCAGAACACAGTCGCACTTTGCTTCACAATGTTCCCTGCGACGAGAAAGAGGCAATCAATCACCAAATCGATAAACTGCATACCCACGGTTCTACCAATGCCGGCGAAGGAATCAGAGCTGCGTTTGCCATTGCTGATAGCAACCTGATCATTTCGGGCAAAAACAAGATCATTCTGGTAACCGATGGCAAGTTCGATCTCGACGGCAAAACCCTTAAACTGCTGAAACGCTTTCAACAGGAGCAGGTGGAACTTGTGATTTTGTTACTTGGGGCAACCGCAAATCCTTCGTTGTCAGAAGAGCTTGAAAAGCTGGCTAAAAAAGGCAACGGCCGGTTTTATGTGGTGAATGCCCAGACATTGCATGATGTGTTGATCAAAGAAGCCGCGGAGTGATTGGGCTGCATTAACTTAGTCCATCTAAAACTTAGTGTTCCTTCTCTGTCGAATTTCCTTCTTCGTGTTTATCATGGTCCCGCTCATTCATTTGTTTCATGGCAGCTCTGGCAGCCGATCTTCCGACTCCTTGCGACAATACATATCCGCCGATTCCCCCAAGTAAGGTTCCGAGCGTATTTTCGGTGAGCAGACCGGCAAGGCCTAATGCCATGATCACACTTAACAGAATCATGACCGTTACGAACTGGATTACCTGTCCGGATTCTACCCATTCTTTCATGACGTCTTTCGGGAACCATCTGATGATGCCGATTGTAGCAATGCTCAGCAGGCCAATGATCAGGATCATCACATACAGATTTGCCTGTAGCGACATTTTCGTGTTGGCTGTTTGGGCCGCTTCATCCAGTTGCCGATCGTAGATCTCAATCTCTTTTTTGAGTGACAGCAATGCGTCAAGCCTCATCGATTTTTCATTGGTAAGTCGCTCCAGTTCCTTCTTTTGAGCTTCTACAAGTTGGTCGAGGTCGTCTTTAACATCCGAATTTTTAAACAGCGCGATTCGCTCCTGACATTCTTCTTCGTATGGCAGGGTTTGAAACTTGTCATCGATGCGTTTTTGTTTGGCCTTTATGTCTTCATCGTCAAAAACCGGAAGATCGCTGGTCATATTCCAATATAAGTTATAGATATCGGTTGTTTCCTGCCGAAATCGCGGCCCATCGTTGCAATCCAGGTTAATAGCCCGTTCTATCAGGTCAAGCACATCGGTTTTGTATTTATCAAAATCAACCGGTTTTTCCGGCACAGATAGCGCATTGACCCGTTCCGAGACATTCGTTTTGAGCGTAAGAATCCACCGCTTTTCCTCTAATGCATTCGACGATTCGATGTCTTGTTTCGTTCGGTGTGCGATGTCGTCTTTGAGGCTATTGATATCAGGAATGGTGGCGTTTTCCGGAAGGTCTTGCGCATAGCTTACACTGAGTAAGCTGATAAACAAAATGGAGCAGAGTATGGAAGACTTTGTGGTTATTTCTGAACGTAGTTTGCGTGTTTTCATCATGATCAGCGAATAGAATAATGGTTTATTCAAAGATCAAACATACGTATTTGAGCAGTTCCGTACAACTCATGATACTCAATTAATTATCATGGTGGGTAGGAGGTGGTTTTTGGGAAGAACTAGATTTAAGTTTGATCCAGTTAGTTTAACTTCAAATCCTCAATCATCTTAAACAACATCGCTGTTTACACAAAATGTCACCTCTCTCAATCTCTCCTCAAGGAGAGAGGCAGATCTCGGTTCTTGTTTTAACCCTCGGTTCTATGTTTATTATTGACTAACCAGAAGATTCCCCCTCCTCATCGCACCAACTGAAATTGATAACGCCTCAACTTTCCGTCTGATTCCAGGATCTCTTCCGTGGTGAGAAGTTGCGGATCACTGTCATTCAATTGATGGTTGAAGGTAAATCCGGTTGTTGTGTTGAGCTGAATGGTATTGTCCAATTTCTTCCATGTACCATATGATTTGTCGATGTAATTATAACAGCCTTCGTAGACATATCGTGCTACACAATAAGTAGAATCTGCATAAAGTGTTAACAGAAACTCCCGGTAAATGGGAGTTGTTTCGAATGTTAATTGATAGCTGAATTGTGTGGCGTTGGGTGCATTAGAAAGCTTGAAATCGTTGAGCAAGGTATACCGGAAATTACTATCAGAAATCACAGTAATCATGGTGTCTGGTACCGATCCGTTTTGTTTGTAAACAATGGAAGTTTGAAGTTGCCTGTTGGGATGGAAGATCTCTTTGGAAAAGATTTTTCCGTCGGCATGAAAATACCATGAAGTATCGGATTCTTCACCGGTATCGTTAAAATGACTGGTTCTTTTTAACTGTCCGTTTTCGTAAAAACAATGCAGTGCACCACAATAATGATTGTCTTTAAACGATCCGGTTTCTTTCACTTTTCCGTTCTCGTAGTACCGCTTGTAATTTCCACTGGGCACGCCGTTTGCATATTGACCTTCAAGCTTTACGGTTGTGCTGTTGGGGTAATAAGTCAGCCAAAGACCATGTTTCTTTCCATTCGCATCCAATTGGTTGATCGTATCCGATTGACCGAAAGCAAAGGCGAACGTGAGGCAGCAAATGAACTGTAAAATAGTTTTCTTGTTATTCATTAGTTGAATATAGGAATTTTCCCAAAGGATTCCGTTCTTAATTTTTGCTCTGAAATTGTGCGGATTCAAAATCTTGAACAAATTAAGGTTGTTTTATTTTGAGATTAAATAACTAGTTACAAGAGATAATATGAATATATTTATGCAATAGTAAATACGAGGCTAAATACTTGGTTAAATGGGATTCAACTACTACAAAAACTTATACCTGTAATAACGCTCAACAATGAAGTTACTCATATTATTTCTGAACACCATTTCACCTCTTTTCGTTTTGTCGCAATACGATTCACTTCAACTGGATCATTTACTTAATGAAGCTGACGAAAAAGAGCAATTGTTTGAATGTTCTAACCTCATGAATGATGGTTACTTTTATACGGCAAATTTGTTGTGCGATAAATTGCTCGAACGGCAACCTGATAATTGCAACTACAATTTCAGAAAGGGTTATGTGTTATTAGAAATGAGTACTGATTTTGTTCATGCTATTCCGTTTCTGCAAAAAGCAATTACACAAACTTCCAAAATCTGGGATCAATACAGTATCACAGAAACCAAAGCACCGACAGATGCGATTTACGTACTAGCCCAATGTTATCACCTGAATAAAGAAATTGATAAGGCGAAAGAACAGTACACGGCTTTCATTGCAGCATCTAATCCGAAATCGTACAACATTGTGCAAGCCAAGTTGCGTCTCAAACAGTGCGATATAGCAGCATATGAGTTAGCACATCCCAAACCGGCCATTGTGGAAAATGTTGGGAACCCAATAAACACCGTTAAGCCGGAGTATTCTCCAGTGATTTCATTGGACGGATCGGCACTCTTTTTTACTTCCCGAAGACAATGGGAAGGCACAAAACCTGAGGAGAATCGCGATGATCGCCTGTATCTGTATCCGGAAGATATCTATGTTTCGTATTTGAATGTTGATTCTTCCTGGACGAGTCCCGAACGTATTCCATTTTGCGATCCCGCTCAGAATGAAGCAACAATGGCCGTTAGCCCTGATGAGCGACGCATTTACCTCTATCAGGATATAGACGGGAATGGAGATATCTACTTTTCGAATGTGACAAATGAGCGCTTTAAAACCATTACCCATATCGATAACAACAAAATCAATACTCCGAATTGGGAAACACACTGCACAGTTACACCTGATGGTCGCACGATGTATTTTGTATCGAACATGAAAGGTGGGTATGGCGGTCGTGATATTTACTACTGTGTAAAGAACGATAAAGGAGAGTGGAGCAGCCCGGTAAACTGCGGTCCGATGCTGAATACGCCTTATGACGAAGAATCACCATTTATTTCCATTGACAATAAAACGCTCTACTTTTCTCACAACGGAGAAAAGAGTATGGGCGGATTCGATATTTTTCAATCTATACTTGATTCTGCTGGAGGTTGGTCAGTTCCAATGAATCTGGGGCATCCGTTCAACAGTACTGCTGATGATCTTTTTTACACAACAACCTTCGACGGGTTGACGGGTTATTTTACCTCACTGCGTACCGACGGCTATGGGGAAAAAGACATTTATGTGATCAAAAACGATTATCTCGGCATTCACCCGCTTGCCATGTTAACCGGAAATATTCGTCTAAGAAACGGTGCCAAAATGCCCGCTGATCTTGCGGTTGAATTGAGGTGTAAGAACTGTTCTACCTCTTCCAATAAGACCTTATTTCCACGTTTTCGCGATGGCTATTTTCTGTCTGACTTGAATTTGTGCGCGCAATACGACTTGGTGTATACCCGCAACGATGGAAAAGAGGTAGTTTACACTGATACATTATCAACCAATTGCAATTTCATGCAGCAAACGGTTTACCGCGAATTGTGGTTGGATAAGGAAGGGAAATTGTCGCGCTTGTATTTTGTAGACGGAATCATCCGCAACAGCAAGACCAATGAAGTGGTGACAAATGCACAAGTAACACTCAAAGATGCAGCCACCGGCACCATCTTGGCGAATATCGAAACAGACGAGAATGGCTTTTTCGTTTCAGATTCAATCTTTGGAAAACTCCCGAACGATCAAATGACTTTGCATCTGGATGTTTCGAAAAAAGGCTATGCTCCCACTTCTGTTGATGCAACAATTACGTTTGCGAATGAATCGGTCGTTCACCTCAACGAAGTCATCAATCCATTGCTGTCTGAAGTGGCCATCGGAACCGATTTGGGCTTGTCAATCAATCCGATCTATTTTGATTACCGCAAATGGAACATTCGACCGGATGCAGCTAGCGAACTGGATAAAATTGTTGCCATCATGAAAGCCAATCCGAAAATGAAAATAGCCTTGGGTTCGCATACCGATTCACGCGGAACCGACGAAGACAATCAACTGTTGTCTGAGCGTCGCGCCAAATCTTCCGTAGATTACATCGTTTCGAAAGGAATCTCCAGAAAACGGATTACTGGAAAAGGTTACGGTGAGGCACAGCTCAAAGTCTCTGATGCGGAAATCAAAGCCGTTTATCTATGGATAGAGCAGGAGAAGTTGCACCAATTGAACAGAAGAACTGAGTTTGTGGTGGTTCAGTTGTGATGGGTTAGGGGAAAGGGATGAGATTTAATCATCAGTTGTAATAAAGTTCTTGGTGAATTTTTTATTGAAAACTCGCACTCGCTAATGCAAAAAGAAAAAGTGTGGGGTTGGGTAGAGAAGTCTCGAAAAAATAGGAGATCGTTCAATAAACTGTGTCAAAGTTTATTGAATGATCTCTATTGTAGAGACTTAACCGGGGATTATCTAACTGATTTTATCAGTATATTTGTTATTTAAAATAGACTGACATCTAAATGAATCGAATTGTAGTTTTATTTCTCTTGCTATCTTCCAATGTTTTTTCACAAAATTACGTTCTGGATGAATCCTATTGGGAGCCAGATGGAGTAGTCAATGCTGTCGCTTATGATTCCATTACTAATAGCGTCTTTTTAGGCGGGAATTTTCATTATATTGGTCCTAGATCAGAACATGGGGCTATTTTGGAAAATAACCAAAACGTTTTCTGTGATGAACCCAATGAATCGGTGAAGGTATCTATTTCTGATGGAAACGGAGGTTGGTTTATAGGGGGTGATTTTACGTCTGTAGGAGGGATTCCTAGGGAGCGAATAGCACATGTAGACTCTAATGGTCTTGTCATTGATGAATTAGGAGCGAGCGGGTTTGATAATCAGGTAACCTGCATGTATCTAGATGATTCGATCTTAATTGTAGGGGGTGATTTCGGTGCTTACTCTGATAATAATACTCGCAGTAATAGTGCTGAGTTTTCCATGAATGATTACAATAACCTGAATTTGTCCTTTCCTCAGGCAAATGGAAATGTATACAGTTCGGTATCGGATGGTAACGGAGGATATTACATTGCAGGAAGTTTTACAATGGTTGGTGATAGTGTAAGAAATAACTTGGCACAAATTACCAGTGGAGGACATATAAGTTCCTGGAATCCCAATTTAAGTTCACTACGAATTAATACTATCATGAAGTTGGGGAACGAGTTGTTTGTTCCTTGTACTAATTTTACGCAGAATGGTTATCTAAGTACGATTTATAAAGTTGATGCAACGAGTGGTTTCGTCACTAATGCAAATGTAATTGTTATAGGTGAGGTAAATGCTTTTGAAATCACGAATGATACGTTGTTTGTAGGTGGTGAGTTTGATAGCATTAATGGAATAGCAAGGGGGCATTTTGCCTGTTTAAACCCGAATGATTTTTCCGTTTTAAGTTCCACATTAATTTTCAATGATGAGGTTAATTCTATTCTAAAGACCAATGATAAGTTGTTAATTGGAGGAGCATTTACTAATTTGAATGGACAAACCAGAAAAGGTTTTGCTAGTTTGGATTTAACCAATCTGGCGGTTAATAACACCACTATTAACTCTAACGGATTGATTAATTCCATGTGTATAAAAGATTCTATTTTGTACTTAGTTGGTGATTTTGACACGTTAAATTCTTTAGTCAGAAAAAATTTCGGAGCATATAATCTTCTTCAGAATACACTTTCAAATCAGATATTTGATTTTAACTTGCCTGTTTCAGCAATAGCGATCTCAAATGATTTACTTCTTGTTGGAGGTTCTTTCTTTCAGGTGAATACCATTTCTTCCAAATCAATTGTTATAATAAATCCTTTAACCGGAGTTATATATCCAAGTGAGATTAATCCCTACGGGAATATTTTTACAATATCTGCTTTTAGTAATCAGGTATTCATTGGAGGCGATTTTGATGGAGCTGGGGTCAAGTTTAGGACGCGATTATGCGGAATAAATTTGAATACGCTTCTTTTGACCAATTGGAAACCTACAGCCAATAGTATAGTTTATGCAATAACTAAATTCAACGGAGATATTTTGGTTGGCGGAGCATTTAACGCTATTAATAATACAACTAGGAATAAATTCGCAAGCTTAAATAGTGTTTCAGGATTACTAAATCCACTCAATCTCATTGCTAACAATACAGTAAAATGCTTTGAAATTATGGATACAACTTTGTACATCGGCGGGAACTTCACTTCTTTTGGCGGTCAATCAAGGGCGTATGGAGCTGCGATTAACCAGAATGGTGCTTTAACTCCATGGAATCCAGGTGCAAACAGTCCTATAAATAGTATTAAAAAAAATGGGAATGATTTATTCATTGCAGGAAAATTTACTTCTGTGAACAGTCAGGCGCGAAAACTTGTTGCTAAGGTAAATAATACAACCGGAGCAGTTGGAAGTTGGATTCCGCAGGTTCCAGAATTACTTCCATTTACAGATATGTCAGTGGTGAATGAAGTTTATTCAATTGAATCCTACCAAAATAAACTATTGGTAGGTGGTTGGTTTTCAGACTATTTAAATTCTGGAAAAAGTTATCTTATGGCATTGGATGTTAATACCGGGTATATAGATACACTTTTCCCGAATAGCGATTCGTATGTTTATACAATTTCAACGAACACTAATAACAGGATTTATGTCGGAGGTCGCTTTCTGTCAGCAGGAGGAATTACGTTAAGAGATTTAGTTCAGATCGATTTGGCTACAAAACGACCAACAAGATGGAGACCCTCAACAGATTGGAAAGTTTTGAGCTTAAAAGTCAAGGATTCTATTCTATACGTTGGAGGTAATTTCGAGTCCATTAACGAACAACCTAGATATGGTTTAGCAAGTTTCAATATCTCGGATAGATCATTAACTAATTGGTCTCCCGTTTTTTATCATTCTGCTAGTCTAACCTCAGATTATGTTTATAATATTGAAGTAAGTGATGACAACTTGTATGTTTCAGGAGTTTTTACACAGATAGATTCTCAACCTCGAAGTACAATAGCAGCTTTTGATCAGTTAACAGGAGGGCTGACTAGTTGGAGTCCACATTTTGAATCTGGAAGTATAGGTAGTTTAAATATCCATGAAGATAGATTGTACGTTCTTGGTAATTTTGGATTAGTAAATGGACAGAGCCGACCTTCGATTTGTAGTTTTGATGATATTACGGGCGATTTGTTGCCTTTTAAATTAGATACGAACCTCGTAAATCCGTCGTGTAAAGCAATTGATTTCCATAATGATATTGCATATATTCAAGGAGGTTTTTCTTTGGCGGGAACAATGCATCCGATTGCTAAAGTAGATGAAATTTCTGGACAGATTGTTGATACTTTTAACTTGAATCAGTTGTTAAATGGTACAAGGTTTCTGGAGGCTCTCGAAAATTCATACATCACTTCGTTTGCTGAACTCAATAGTCCGTTTGGCGTGCACCAACTTAGACAACTTAATTACTTTAACGATGATCTGGTTCAGAATATTTCTTTATGGAATTTTGATAATCAGGCTAATATAGAATTAGTAAACAATCAACTCTTTGTTTTTGGGGATTTTGTGGATTTAAATAATATAGGCAGAAAATATTTTGCCTCCACTACCATTTCGGATTTGATTGTTAACCCACAAATAGATACGATTATTACTTGTGACTCTTATCTTTGGGCGCAAAGCAATCAAACCTATACTCAATCAGGTATTTATACAGCTTATTTCACTACGGCGGCAGGTTACGATTCTATGTTGGTTTTAAATCTAACAATAAATCATGCAACTCATTTTAATGACTCAATAATTAATTGTTTTCCAATTACTTGGATAGATGGGAATACTTATTCTCAATCCAATGTTACGTCAACTTATCTACTGGTTAATTCGAATGGATGTGATTCGATTGTTCATTTAAACTTTATCCTGTCACCACTTGAAAATGATACCCTAGTGATGAATGCTTGTGAAAGTTATTATTGGTCGCAAACGAATCAGACCTATTTATTGTCAGGATATTACAATGATACTCTTCTTTCAATAGCAGGTTGTGATTCGATCGTAGTGCTTAACCTAACTCTAATTCCTTCTGATACTACTATTGAATCGCTAGTAAGCTGTGATTCAATAATCTGGATGGACGGAAATACCTACTATTCAGATACAAATAATGTGTTTTATACTTTAACGAATATCAATGGATGTGATTCTGTTTTAGAATTGAATCTCACAATTATTCAATCTCAATTGGCTATACATCAGTTATTTTCTTTGCCATCCTCAGAAATTACTTGTAATGGTCAGTTAGCTATAACTTCTTCTGGTAACCCTGATTTTGAACTTTCGATAGATGGTAACTCACCATTTATCTCCTCTGGATATGTCCTTCAATCCGGATTGTGCCCCGGAATTCATGATTTACAGAGTATTGACTTTTGTGGAGACACTATAAATCATGTATTTGTCATTCCTATAGATTCTAACTATGTATTCAATAATCCGTTCATTGATTTGATTGCAATTGATTCGTTAGGGACAACTATTTCCAACTGCGACATTTATTATAATTCAATTGATACGGCTTTTATTGATTCTATTTGGGGTATAGGCAATCAGGTTAACGTAATTTGGAATATTGTTGACGCAAATGGTTCAAGTTTTGATACTACATCGTATGAGTTGAATAGCGGATTCGGTGTTTACTGGTTGCAACTATCAGTTTTTTGTCCAACTCGTGCACTAGGAGATTATTTTACTGTTACACAGGCCATTTATTTTGGTAATACCGGCCCTGAATTGGTTGATGTTAATGAAATAGTAGGGGATATAGGTGGTTTTAACCTATCTCCGAATCCTGCTAGAGAAGAGATTACGATTTCTTACAGTTCTGATTTACTTGTATCGGCCAGGCTTATTGATTCACAAGGAAAATTAATTCAACAATTAAAATTGTTTTCGGGAGATAAAATTTCCTTGATGAATCTGGAAAGTGGTATTTATTTCATCCAATTGAATCTTGAAGGAAATGTTTTTACGGAGAAAATCATTAAACAATAATTGTATGTTGCCCGATTGTTTGATGTTTTTCTTTAGGCAGGATGTCAAATGTTCTTTTTAAATATGGATGATCTGAAGTTATTGAATCAATTCAAATGGAATTATACTACAGTTTCATCAACTGGTTCTCTTGCTAAATTCTGAAAGAGTATTGATTTGCATTTGGAAAGGAAGATGCCTCATCCCTTTAGAATAAGGCTTTTAAGTTTTTTATGCGCACGACTTGATTTACCAGTTTAGTTAATTACTCGTCAAATCCCTTATCATCTTAAACAACACTTGTCCGTCTGTGGCGTGATCCGTGACAATTCATCAGCTTTTCCATAAAATTGGTTGAATTCTTCTTCAGTCAGAATGGTTTCATCTTTCAGAACGTCAAAAACGGCGACGCATTCGAAGGCGGAACCCCTTGACATGATGTAAAAATGACGTTTGTCAGCCTTGCTAAAACGGCTTATTCCTTCTGCAATGTTTAATACAACACTCAATGATGCACGCCGCAGTTGATTCTTGGAAACTGAGTCAATTGTTTTTGAATTACGAAGAAAAGAATAAACCTCTTTATTGAAGTTTTTGGCTTTTTTATAGACTTCTAGCTTTTCGAAATCGAACATAGTTGAATAGAATTTAAGTTTCTATTGAATATACGGATTTCGAAGAAAAAATAAAAGTCACTTAGGAAAATCCCATACTCAAAACTCACACTAAAACATAATAATGCAGATTAAGGTTCTATTGAATATTTAAGGTTCTATTGAATATTATGATTTGAAACGATAGCTAAAAGTTCTACCTGAACTCCCCACACTCAAAACTCACGCTCACTACTGCAAAAAAAATAAGAGCTTCGGCAGGCGGTGTGTGTGTGAGAGTGAGTCTTGAGGGTGCGCGCAAAAAAATAAGAGCAACACTCGCGTATTGCTCTTATTTTTTTGTGCGCACGACTGGATTCGAACCAGCACACCATACGGCACCACCCCCTCAAGATGGCATGTCTACCAATTTCACCACGTGCGCGTGATTTTAAGACGGTGACAAATATACGCATTTGCACCGCTTTTCAACTACTTGATGTGTAAATCGAGTAATTTTTCTTCGCCAATAAATCCTTCCAATCGGTCGCCGATCGCTACCGGACCAACACCGGCAGGTGTACCCGTAAACAGTAAGTCACCGGTTTTCAGGGTGATGAATTGCGAAACGTAGGCAATTAGCTGGTCGACGGAGAAAATCATGTCGGTTGTATGTCCCGTTTGCACCAACTCACCGTTTTTATGCAGCGTGAAGGTCAAATTGGCTAAGTTGAGCGCTGTTTTCGGCAAAAAATGCGTTCCCATCGGTGCGCTGTTGTCAAACGCTTTCCCGATTTCCCATGGCAAGCCTTTTTCTTTACAAGCGGTTTGCAAATCACGGGCGGTGAAGTCGATTCCCAAACCGATTTCGTCGTAATAATCGCCGGCAAAGTTCTCCGGAATGTGTTTCCCGGCTTTTTTGATTTTCACTACCAACTCGCATTCGTAGTGCAGGTCGTTCGTGAAATCGGGAATGTAAAACGGATTGCCCGCCGGAAGCATCGCTGTGTCGGGTTTCATAAAAAACACCGGAGCGGAGGGCAGGGGAGCATTCATTTCTTTGGCATGGTCGGCGTAATTGCGGCCAATACAGATTATTTTCATTGGATTTATTTTAATCAGGTTACTGGGCAGAATTACGAAGTGATCGACAAAGGAGATCTACTTTGTGATTCATTTCTTTGGCATGGTCGGCATAGTTGCGACCGATACAAATAATCTTCATGGGTTATTTGGAAAATTTATTTTTAAGCGCTGCCAGTTTATCTTCTATGCTAGCATTGTCTTGCGGTTCTTGTTTGACTGCTACTGAAGCGCGTTTGGATTGTTTGATCCGATCCATTTCATTGCGCAACAATTGTTTGGTGTAGAGCGGGAAATCGGCATCTAAGATCCAACCGTAATACCCCGGTTCCGACTCACCGATTTCTTCAACGGTTTTGCCTTTGTGTTTCCCGAAGTTGTACATCACCTGACCTTTTGCATTCACCGCCAATCGTCCGGCGAAATCGTGCCATTCCACATTGCCCTGACGCGAAAATTCTGCCAATCCTTCAACACTCTTCGCCAAGTCTTGGTAACGCGCTAATTGTGCTTTAAACACGTCCAGAGTCACGCGGGTATCATACAAGGCGTTGTGGGCATTTTCCATGTTTTGCTGGCAGTAGAATTGATAAGCAGCTGCCAAAGTGCGTTGTTCCATCTTGTGGAAGATGTTTTGCACATCTACAAACTTGCGTGATCGTACGTCAAATGCGTGATTGCAACGCAAAAATTCTTCAGCCAAAACCGGAATATCAAATTTATTGGAGTTGTATCCGGCTAAATCGGCATCAGCTATAAATGCGGCAACTTCATCGGCAATCTCGGCAAATTTCGGAGCGTTTTCAACATCTTTATCCCAAATACCGTGAATTTCACTGGATTCTTTCGGAATCGGAATAGTAGGGTGAACACGTTTGGAATATTCTTCTTCCGTACCGTCGGGATGAACCTTAATAATGGCGATTTCAACAATGCGATCCTGTGTGACATTTACACCGGTGGTTTCGAGATCAAATACAGCGAACGGACGTTGAAGAGCTAGATTCATGTTTTTAGCCCAAATATACGTTTCCAATTGGATAAAAAAAAGTCCCGTCTGCCTTATGCGAACGGGACTCTTATTGTTTTCTTAGTTTATTTGACTTTCAGCTCAACGAACTGATACGGTCCGTATTTTTCGGTGTTGTCTCTGTCTCCGGCAAATGCAGGTCCTGAAACCACTGCTGAAACCACTTTTACCTCTATACGATCTTTGTATTTGGAATTGCGGTAATGCCCGATTACTTTTTGTTGCATTTTCAGAGCACGGCTTTCGCTCAATTCCTGGTTGTCTTTAAACGCTAATGTTGGTACATAAGAAGCGGAAGAGTAGATCTCGATCACGATTTTCTCACGACCGGCTTTCAATTGCTCATCCACTTTGTTGAAGAATTGTTTCAAAGTACCTGTTTCATCTTCAGGAGTGTTTTTGTTGTACCCGAAGTTGCGTTTGTAAGCCAATGGCTCGTAAGTAGGTTTCACTGGGATTACAGTGTCTACAACCGGAGTAGTATCTACTACCGGTGGTTTCACGATTTCCCACTTGTCGGCATCCAGGAAGATTTCACGGTAGATTTCTTCTTTTTCTTTGGAACAATCTGTTGTCAACGTTTCTCTGTAAAATTCCGTAGCACCGTTGGTGTGGTGGAATACTACCTCGTACTCATGACAAGGCTCAAGGTTCATCATGAACACACCATCACGTGCACGTGGGTAAACCGTACGACCCATTTGATCTCCGCAGTCAACACAATTCAACGAAACAGTCATGTCTTCCGGCATTGGGCGTTCGTTGAGTGTAATAATTTTTCCTTTCAAGATAGCACCACGATTCGGAGTCAGGTAGTCATTTTGAATTTCGTAAATGTCTTTTTCACCTTTCGAATCACCACGCGTTGAGGTAATGTATCCTCGACGTCCGTCGATCGTCTCTGTATAAAACAAATCATCGCTGGTAGAATTGAGGGGGTAACCCAAGTTGATAGGGGTTGACCAGTTATTATCGCTATCAATTACAGAAACCATGATGTCGAAACCACCCATACTTCTAGGGCCGTTACTTGCAAAGTACAAGGTTTTGTTGTCACTTGCCATAAACGGTGAATCTTCATCGAATGCACTATTGACTGTAGGTCCAAGGTTAAACGGTTTACTCCATTCACCATCGGGCAATTTCACGATACGGTAGATATCACGACCACCGAAACCGTCAGGTCTGTCTGAAGTGAAGTACATGGTGCGCCCATCAGGAGTAACAGCACAGTGGGTTTCCCAGTAGTCAGTGTTTACTTCAGGTACTTTATAATCTTGTATTTCCTTGAAACGATTGGTTGAGAAGTCAGAATAATAAATATCACCATTGTGAACCATATCCTGGTAAACATAAATACGACGTTCATCCTGACTTACAGAAATAGATGCTTCGTTTTGATCTGCTTTACAGAATTCCAAACGAGCCGGTTCCATCCATGAATCATCAAAGTCTTTGTAAGAAACGTAGATGTCTTCCGGGTAAAAATCATAGCGCGGATCTTTTGAATCTTCACTCTGACCTTCTGGCCAGGCACGGCGAGAAGTAAAGTAAATGGCGCTTCCGTCAAATGAAATCACAGGTGAATATTCCGGAGCAGTTGTATTGATGGTACTGCCCAAGTTGATAACGGTAACGTTTTTCTTCGGAAACTCCATCGACTTTTTGGCATTGACCAATTGATCCAAACCCAATTGTGCAGCGGCGGTGAGGTCTGTTTTCTTAGGAGCCTGCGCCAGGAAAGCTTTGTAATTTTCTTCAGCTTTATCCACATTTCCGATTTTGTGATAGCATCTCGCCAAACGGTATAACACATCAACAGCAGCATGGCTTTCAGTACCTGAATACATGTCGTAATTCTTATCGATGTTTTTGGATGCTTTTTCCAGATAAGGAATTGCTTCCCCAGGTAATGCGCGACCTTCAGAGACCAAAAATCCCTTTCGATAATTGTAATTACTGTTTTCCGGATTTTTGCTAATAAGCTTATCCATTATTTTTTCAGCGTCAGCATAATAACCTTCTTCAAGCAGTCTGGAGCTTTCAATCAAGAGCTTTTCGTCAGAATAAGTGGCTATAATATCGTCCAATTTTGCATTCGTATATTGGCCGAAACTAATTGAGCAGTAGGTGCTAACAAATACAAAGAATAGTAAAATTTTCATTCTTTAAGTTAATCTAGTGAATATCAATGCTGTGAATATAGCTAAAACCGGAAGTTTAGTTGCAATGAAATATTCATTTTTTGTCCACGAATATACACTCAAAACTATTTTATAGTCGATAGAAGCCCCGATATGCCTAATTTCTTGTCAAATAGTTAGGTGTGAAAAAACGCTAAAGCAAACAAAAAAAGACCGCTGATTTTCACAACGGTCTTCCTTTTTATGCTTTAAAATTACTTTACGATCAAGAACTCCGTACGACGGTTTTTCTGGTGACCAGCTTCTTTTTCGCTTTCTGTAGACATGCCAGAAATGGATTGGTCTGATACTACTAACTTCGATTCTCCATACCCTTTTCCGGTAATACGGTTGGCAGGAATTCCTTGTGAAATAATGTAAGCGGCAGATGATTTAGCACGACGATCAGAAAGTGATCGGTTGTATTCGTTATTACCACGGCTATCCGTATGTGATCCTAATTCTATTTTAATGGTTGGATTTTCGTTCATGATTTTCACAATCTTATCCAATTCTACTTTCGCATCGGCACGAATGTCTGATTTGTTGTAGTCAAAATAAATCGGTTTGATATCGATCACTTTTGCCAAATCTACACCAATTTCCACTTTCGTCATCATCGGATTGATCAAAGAATTGATGTCAATGCGTGATTCCATAGCCAATTCTAACGGAACGTCGTAGGTCATGGTAACATATCCTTCTTTTTCCAAGCGAATTCCGATGTCGAATTTATCGTTACGTTTTTTTCCTTTCAAGGTGTCGCTTTCAAACGAACCATTGCTTAACGTAGACATATCCAGGATTGGTTGTCCGGTGCTCTTATCCACGATAGAAACTTTCACGTCGCTCAATTCTTTTTTGGTTTTGCTGTCTTTAACAGTTCCTGCCAAATAGTAAATGTTCACAATGTCTTTCAAGTCTGTATCCAGCCACACTTCGCGGTAAACTTCCTGGTATTGTTTTTCGCAATCAGTAGCAAAGGCTTCTTTGTAGAATTCTTGTTTTCCACCTTCGTACGAGAAGACCATTTCGTATTCACGACAAGGTTCCAATGAGCTCAGGAAAACACCATCACGCATACGAGGAAAAACTTTACGGTCAAACGGATCGCCACAGTTGGTGCAACGCAATGTAATGGAAACATCTTCCGGAAGCGGTTTTCCACCAACAGTATTGATTTTTCCTTTCAAAAGGGCAATGTTTTTCATGCCCAGGTAGTCGTTCTGTACTTCGTAGATGTCTTTTTCACCCAATCCGTCAGCTCTGAACGATGTAAGGTAACCTGTCATTCCGTCAACTGTAGTTGTATAGAATAAATCGTCGCCGGTAGAGTTGAGCGGGTAACCTAAGTTAATTGGGTCTGACCACACGTTGTTTTCATCGCGAACGGTTACAAACACGTCGAAGCCACCCATACTTTTAGCCCCATTACTTGAATAGTACAAGGTTTTGTTATCCACAGCAATAAACGGAGATTCTTCATCAAATGGTCCGTTGATGTTTGGTCCCATGTTTACAGGATTACTCCAATCACCATCAGGCAATTTTACGATGCGGTAGATATCACGACCACCGTAACCGCCTTTTCGGTCGGAAACGAAGTACATATTTTGTCCGTCAGGGGTAACCGTACAGTGCGTTTCCCAGCTAGAAGAATTGACATTACGGTTTTCGAAATGAGTTACTTCCTGAAAACGGTTGGTAGAGAAATCGGAGTAGAAAACGTCACCGTTTCCTTGAGTATCCTGGTATAAATAAATACGACGCTCATCCGGACTCACAGCCATAGTCGCTTCGTTTTGAATCGAATCACAAAACTCCATACGAGCCGGCTCTGTCCATGAACCGTCAAAATCGCGGTAAGAAACGTAGATGTCTTCCGGTAATTGGTTAATACGCGTATCCATTCCTTTGTTACTTGCGCCATTCGGCCAACCGCGACGTGAGGTAAAGTATAGTGCTGATCCGTCTAATGAAATCACAGGGGAATATTCCGGTTTCGATGTATTTACTGCCGAACCGATGTTTTGCAATTTTACTTTGCGTGGAACTTCCATTTGCTTGCGGGCAACAACACATTGTTCGAGGTTCAATTTGGCAAAAAACACAAATTCCGATTTCGGATTGGAAACGGAGATGAACTTATTGTAGTATTCTTCTGCTTTCGTAATGTTTTCAGCCAAGTGATAGCAACGTGCCAAGTGATAAATGGCATCTGTCGGGGCGCTTTTTTCACCAGCCGAGTACATATCGAAATTTTTGTCGGTGCTCACAACTGCTTTTTCCAACAATGGCAATGCTTTTACAAAATCGCGTGACATTTCAAGGTAAATGAAACCACGACGATAGTTGTAGTTACTGCTATTCGGATTGAGTTCAAGCAAGCGATCGGCTACTAAACCGGCTTGATAGAGGTAACCCTCTTGTAGCATTTGAGAATTTTCGGTTACCAATGTTTGCTCCGAAGAGTTTTTCAAGATATCCTGCAATTGTTCGTCAGTATACTGAGCAAACGTTAACAAAGGCAGCAATAATAAGGCTACAGTAGTAAAAATTCGATTCATTGAGTTGTTAATTAAAAAGACCCACTTTGTTCATTGTGTGGGTCTTACGAAATTAATGATTATATGTTACAATTCGCGATTAACGTCAAATTGCTCGAGGTAATCTGCCACCCTTCGCACAAACTGTCCGCCTAGTGCTCCGTCCACTACACGGTGGTCATAAGAGTGTGAAAGGAACATTTTATGTCTGATTCCGATAAAGTCGCCATGTGCCGTTTCGATCACCGCAGGCATTTTACGAATGGCACCTAAAGCCATGATCGCTACTTGCGGTTGATTGATAATCGGAGTTCCCATAACGTTTCCGAATGTTCCTACATTGGTTACAGTATAAGTACCACCTTGAATGTCTTCCGGTTTCAATTTACCGTCACGAGCATTGCGCGCCAGTTCATTCACCGATTTCGCAATTCCGGTAAGGTTCATGCGATCGGCGTTTTTGATTACCGGCACAATAAGATTACCTGAAGGAAGAGCGGTTGCCATTCCGATATTGATGTCTTTACGTTTGATGATAGTGGTTCCTGAAACAGAAACATTGATCATTGGGAAATCTTTGATCGCTTTTACGATTGCTTCCATGAAAATAGGCGTAAACGTTAGGTTTTCACCTTCGCGTTTTTCGAAATCCTTTTTCATTTTATTTCTCCAGTTTACGATATTGGTTACGTCTGCCTCTACGTAAGAAGTAACGTGCGGAGAAACGTGCGTAGACATTACCATGTGATCGGCAATGAGTTTACGCATGCGGTCCATCTCAATGATTTCGTCGCCCGGGTTGGCTGTAACTACCGGTTCTTTGATGTTCGATAAGAACGAAGAACCTGCACTTGCTGCAGCTGGAGTTACTACAGGAGCAGGAGTTGAAACAATTTGTTGAGTAGGAGTTGCAACCGGGGTTGCTACAGCTACGCCACCACCTTCAACGCGTGTATCGATGTACGATAAAATATCTTTTTTGGTAACACGACCAGCCAATCCGGAACCGCCAAGGGTTTCCAATTCAGCCATGCTTACACCTTCTTTTTCTGCAATGCTGCGAACAAGCGGCGAGTAGAATTTACCCGAATCGCCTGATTTCTCAAGAACCGGAGCCTGACCGTTTGCCAACACTTGTGCGGCCGTTACTGTTTCAGCTACTACTTCAACAGGAGTTGCTTGTGTTGTAACAGGAGCGCTTACCGGTGCACTATCGCCATCGGTAGAAATGATTGCAATTACATCACCCACCTGAGCTACCTGATCTTTTGCAAATAATTGCTGAACAAGTACACCTGCTACTTCCGAAGGAAGTTCGTTATCTACTTTATCAGTAGCTACTTCAACCAACGGTTCATCAAGCGCAACGCTATCACCAATGTTTTTTAACCAATTTGTAATGGTTGCCTCTGTTACACTTTCTCCCATTTTAGGAAGACGAATCTCAATCTGTGCCATATCAATCGCGAACGGTTCTCTTAAAAGTTCGCACAAAAATAAGCTAAAATTTAATGTATGAAAGTATTAAGATCTTGTTTAATTGTGTTATAAATTGAAGTACTACCATGATTTAGTGAGTTTGGTAGTTTATAGGTTCGTAAGTTCTTGGGTTTTTGAGTTTGATGGTTCGTTTGTTTCTTGGGTTAACTCATCAACTTACAAAACTCAGAAACTGTAAAACTCAGAAACTGTAAAACTCAAAAACTGATTAAACTGTTCTGCTTAACTTTTTCCAGGAACGGAGAATGATCTGTACATCCAATAACATCGTGTATTCGCGGGCGTAAAGCAGGTCTAATTTTACGGCAATGTTGGTATCGACTTTGTTGAGGCGGTCTTCGGGTGACAAAATACCTCGTTTGATGGATGGTAATTCGCTTTGTTTTCCGGTTGCTTTGGAGCTGTATCCAATAGCGGTGAGTTGTCCGGAGATCAAGCGCAAGGAATTGTGTAAATAAGCTCCTTTGTTTGGGTAGAACCAGATTAGAATGGGCGAAAAGAGCAACATGATGGTTCCGGTGAGTAAATCGATGAGTCGTTTTTGACGTCGTTTTACCGGGTGCGAAATGGCGTTGATGTCCATGATGTACAAATCACCGGCTGTTTCAATGGAATTACTTCCAATCAAAAACAAACTGTCGGGTTGCGCGATCTTAAAATCGATATTCGGCAACTGAATGGTGGTCATCCACTCAATGATTTCATTGGCAGACGTATCTTTTGCACAGAAAATGAGTTCGTCGATCTTGTGGATATTGGTGATTTGATCTAACTGATTGAGCGTTCCAACAGCATTCGATTCTTTTTCCGGTCCGATGGAAACATGTACTACTTTTTCGACCTTGGGTTGTGTTTGGCGCAAAATCAGAGCAACGCGCTCAAATTCTTCATTGGATCCGATAATGGCGAAGTTGCCATTTTTCTTTCCGTTGATGATGAATCGTTTACCGATTGCGACATGCAAAAACAAGCGGGAAAGCCAATAATAGGCAAT
>JBILJP010000037.1:0-20936 GCA_044377135.1 Fluviicola sp. | reverse complement strand
CGGTCAGAATTTTCTGGATCAACACTTGGGAACTTATCGCGGGCAATTACACCTATGCTATCCGAACAGACCAATCGATTCCGTGCAGTTTGAGTTAATCATTCAGCCCACTGAAACACCAGGGCGTTGGACGAATACTGTTCACTACCTAAGTACAGACGGAAGTATTGGACAAGTGAAAGATTACGATATGGTGAAAGATTCAGTCTTCAACGATGATACACATTTTATACTCGACGAAAAAGACGGCATTTTCATTACCGAAACACGTATCGGGAATACTTTTTATTCCAATTACACAGTAGATGGCACGTTTTATACGGTCTCTAACACCTACAACGGAACCTATATCGATTACGAACTCACCTGTTACCCCATGGAAGGCAAACGTGAAAGCGCTAGCGAACCCGATGAAGAAAATGTAACCTGGAAAGTCGATTCATTTCCACTCATGACCGTTCAAAAAGGCCGATTATACAAGCAAAAAACCGAATGAAACTCCACCAAATCCTCTTTATTTCATTAAGCTTTTCAATGGTCGGTTGTCGCACCATTGAACCAATTGCACCTGTTGTCACCGAGCAAAAAGCGCCTTTACCCGAACAGCCTGTTTCTACAATCATTCTTCCGGTTTCGGTTGATCTGACCGATTATTACAAACTTGCCGACGAACAGGTTCCCTACAAATTCGATGGAGGCGAACAACAATGCAGTGGCGTTTCCTACAGCTATCATTTTGAGCGCGACCCAATGAAACTGGCCGTCAACGACCGCACGGTAGACATCAATGTTTCGGGTAAATACCGCCTCAAGTTGAACTATTGCCCTGAATGCGCAACCGTGTTTTCAGATGAACCGCATTGCATCATTCCACGACTTTATTTCAGTTGTGGCTACGATGAACCCATGCGGAAAATGAAATTACAATACCGTTCCGAATTTGAACTCACAGCCGATTACGGTATTCACACTACCACCAAACTGACCGAGCTAAAGGCCATTGATCCCTGTGAAGTCAGCTTCGTTGAATACGATATCACCGATGAATTGCTCAAAGAAGTAAAAAAAGCCTTAGCCGATTTAGCAACCGATATTGACAAACAAACCGCCGGCATTTCCTTTAAAAAGGAAGCAACAGAATTGTGGAACCAGGCAGTTACCGCTATTGAAGTTCCCGGTTACGGATTCGTGCAATTACAACCGACATCCTTGCAATTAACAAATCCAACCATTCGCAATAACATTCTCAGCACTTCGCTGGTAATGCAGGCCAAACCACGATTTTACTCCCATCGTCCCGAAAACCAAACAATTCCGCTCCCGCCATTACAGCTTATTGAATCGGTTCCAAACGACACACTGAAACTCACAGCCGATCTGCATTTGCGCTACGATTCGCTTTCTGTGATCATGAACAGGTATGTCAGCGGCACGAAACTGCTCATTAAAAAACGCGAAATCATCCTGGACAGTGTACGTATTGCCGGTGCCAATAACCAACAGCTTATTTTCAAAGTCGGCTTTTCGGGCGACAAAAAAGGCGTCTTATACATTACCGGAAAACCTGCTTTTAATGCCGACCTGCAGCAAATCGAACTTACCGACGTAGATTTCGATATCGAAACCAAAAGCACCTTGCTAAAAACAGCTGAATGGTTATTTTCTGAACGCATTCTGGACGAAATTGCCAAAAACAGTAAACAAGACCTCAAACCCCAATTGGAGTTATTGCTCACGGAACTCAACAAATCATTGTACATCGAAAAAGAGGGATTTATTGTCAGCGGAAATATGACCAATCTACTCGTTGACAACATTTACCCCGAAACGGAGCAATTGATCATTCGTGTTTCCAGCAAAGGGCGATTGAGTTTAAGCAATATCAGGAATTGACCATGTGCTTGGCCACCGGCGGAAAACAATTGTAAAGCGCCGTTTTCAACTCATCTTCCAAATCAAGTGTGTCGATAGCCGCTTTCATACAACGCAACCATTCTTCTCCTGCTTCAGCTGTAATGCGATGAGGAAGGTGACGCATACGCATGCGAGGATGTCCGTATTCGGTAGTGTAAAGTTGCGGTCCACCCAAAAATTGGGTTAAAAAAGCTTCTTGTTTTTGTTTGACGGTTTCTTTATCCGTTTGAAACAACGGTCCGATCACGGGTGAGCTAAAAACCAACTCGTAAAATCGAGTTACCAGTAAATGCAGGCGTTCCTTCCCAATTTTTTCGTACAACGACTCCATCCGTTCAACTATTATTTTTCACCTTTTATAATCGGTAACTATTACTCATCAAGAAAACTGGCACAAAGTTAGTTAGGAAGCTGAAAGAATCATGCAGAATTGCCTGCTATTCTAGTAAAAACTGTATTTTTGTGCCCACGATGAAACTTCTGTTGCTCTTATCATTACTACTTATGCAGCCGGTTGTCTTTTCTCAGGAAGAGGCAAAACCGACAATTTCCGATGCAATTTCGGACTGCGCAGGAGCATCCAACATTCTTCAGCCCGGAAGCTATTCACTCCAATTCACTGGTAAAGGTGGCGCAATCAAAGATTTATCAGCTTATCCATCGTTGGCAAACGTTCAAGAAAAAAACTCATTGTGGTGTTCATTCATCGCTCCCTACAACGGTCGTTTTACCCTTTCTGCCGATGCAACCATGGGACCTTTGCAAATGATTGTTTTTGAAAATGAATCCAAAGATATTTGCGAAGATATTTACAAAGGAAAAGCCGAAATACGCCGCTTGATTTTAGCGAAAGACCAGCACGTAGGCCTAGATTTGGTAACATCTGACAATGTACTTTACCCCATTGATATGATTGCCGGAAAACACATCATGTTGTGTTTCTTGAATCTACCGAAAGAAAAACCAACGCTGGAATTGCACGTGGCATTTGAACCAACCGACGGTGAAATGAAAGAACCGGGGCAAGGTGAAGACAGTAAAATTGTCGATCTACGCAAACAACCCGGCGATCCTGCGCTCAATATCATGATCCGCGATGTGGAAACCGGAAACCCCGTATTGGCCAACTTATCCATCACCGGAATCAAAGACATTCAGGCGCTTTACAGTGGTTCCGACTTTTACATCTCTGTTGATCGTTCCGGTAAAATCCAATTAAAAATTGATGCCGAAGGCTACTTCTTCGTAGATCGAGAAGAACCCGTTTCAGCCAATTCCGACAACGAAATCGTCATCTGGATGGAACCTTTGGGTGAAGGTAAAAGCATGCAAATCGACGAGATTGAGTTTGTGCCCGGTTCCAGTGAGTTCTTATCTACCTCTGAACCCAAACTGCGACGTCTCAAAGATTTCCTCGCCCTCAATTCAGCTGTGAAAGTCGAAATTCAAGGACACGTTCACGCTAGTGGTGAAAATACCTTTGCCGGACAAAAACTCTCAGAAGCACGTGCAAAACGTGTGGTGAATTACCTTGTAGAAAACGGCATCGACAAAGGTCGTTTGACTGCTGTAGGTCTTGGGAACACCAAACCCATTTACCCCGATGCAAAGTTTGCTTATGAAGAGCAAGCCAACAGACGGGTTGAGGTGAAGGTGTTGTAAATGATATTCAACACAATACCCATCCATAATTAAAAACAACCGCTTATACTAATAATGTATTTAGCTCATAAGTCCCTAAATATATTTGTTTTAATAATCCCCCGCACGCCTCTGGCATAAGTTAACACTTACGACAAGCGCATCTTGCGGGGCTTTTTTTTTGCTAAAAATTCTATAATGCATTATGAAAAACCCCCACTAACTCACCCACTAACTCACAATGACCTAATTATCCAACTGCAAGATAGAGGCTTAATCGTATCTGATTATCACAGGGTACTTAATTACTTAAAAAATGTTGGTTATTATAGGCTCTCAGGATATATGTTCCATTTACAATCAAAAAATGGAGATCATTTATTCAAAGAAGGAACCCACTTTAATGACATCATTGAGCATTATCAATTTGACAATAAACTCAGACATCTAATTTTATCCTATATGGATAGGATTGAAGTTAGTTTTAGAGCTCATCTCATCGATGAATACTCATTGAAGCACGGTTTCTTTTGGTATACAAATCAGAACTTATATGAAGATTGGAATATTCATGAAAAAATTGTAAATGAAATAACTGAACGATTTCATGAACCACAAGAACGATTCTTAAGAGCGTATAAATCTAAATACTTCTCAGAAACTCATCCACCCTCAAACATGGCAATGGAAGTTCTTTCGTTTGGAAAACTTTCGAAGATTTATGCCGGATTAAAAAACGATGAAACGAAACTTAAAATCGCAAAGAATCTAACCTTACCTAATCCAATTATTTTAACTTCTTGGCTCATCCATTTAACACATGTTAGAAACGCATGTGCTCATCATGCTAGAATATGGAATAGAGGATTCACTGCCGAAAGACCAAAAATACCAAGCAGAAAAGATTATAAGTTTTATGGTGAACTTCCGATTAATTTTAATCAAAGTTTGTATGGCGTAATTTCGATAATGGCAAGATTACTTTCAATTGTAAACCAAAAAAACAATTTTATTCCAAAATTTTCTTCTTTATTAGATCAACATCCCAAGATTGAACAATCAAGAATGGGTTTTCCAAATGATTGGAAAGAAAACCCCGCCTGGAAAAATTGGGTTTAAATAAAACTACTATATTTATCATAGTATATTCAGTAGCTATTATTCACTAAAATTCAATCATATGTCTACTTACGAAGAAGCGTTCAAACGTTTTACCACTGAACTTGAAAGTCTCGGATTCAGTTATCATGAAGATTTATACCATGCCGTTACCAAACACCTCGGTCCATCCATCCACAACCAGGATTCGTCTTTGGTGGCCTGCGATCAACCGAAAGAAATGGAAACAATCAAAACAGAATTCCTGATCGGTAAATTAGGATTAACAGACGGACCTGAACTCGACGCTGCCATCCAACAAGTTTGCGGTGCTTTGGGCGGTTCCAACACCAACAAACACAGAGCTTCTTTTTATTACTTGCTGGTTGCAATCCTTCAAAAAGAACACATCTTCATTGATACAGAAGAAAAATAAAACGGATACTGAATAAAAAAATGCCTCTCGAAATCGGGAGGCATTTTTGGTTTTAGTTTTATCTATTTCAACGTTTCCACAAACACCGAAGCCAATACCGATTCATCCACCAATTCCGGAATGGTCACTTTTAATCGTGGTTCTTGTTCCATTGCACGTTTGATAGCGAAAATTGCGCCTTCATTGCGTGCCCAATTGCGTCGGGCAATGCCATTGTTTACATCCCAATGCAACATCATCGTAAGTCGTCTATGTGCGTCGGCCGAGCCGTCTAGTAGCATTCCAAAGCCACCGTTGATCACTTCGCCCCAACCTACGCCACCACCATTGTGGATAGAAACCCAGGTTGCGCCACGGAAAGAATCACCAATCACGTTTTGAATCGCCATATCGGCCGTAAAGCGCGAACCATCGTAAATATTAGAAGTCTCACGGTAAGGTGAGTCGGTTCCTGAAACATCGTGGTGATCTCTACCCAATACAACAGGCCCAATTTTGCCTTCTGCGATCGCTGTGTTGAACGCTGCGGCAATTTTCATACGTCCTTCTGCATCGGCATACAAAATGCGTGCTTGTGAGCCCACAACCAATTTATTTTCTTGCGCACCTTTGATCCATTGAATATTATCGGCCATTTGTTGCTGAATTTCAACAGGGCTATTCTGCATCATTTCTTCCAAAACGGCACAAGCAATGGCATCGGTAGCAGCCAAATCTTCCGGTTTACCCGATGCACACACCCATCTGAACGGACCGAAGCCGTAATCAAAACACATTGGTCCCATAATATCCTGTACGTAGGATGGGTATTTGAAATCGATTCCGTTTTCAGCCATGATATTGGCTCCGGCGCGCGAAGCTTCCAGCAAAAAGGCATTCCCGTAATCAAAGAAATACGTTCCTTTCGCTGTGTGTTTATTAATGGTTGCAGCATGACGAATCAAGGTAGCTTGTACTTTCTGCTTGAACAATTCCGGCTCTTCAGCCATCAAACGGTTCGATTCTTCAAAACTGATATCTACCGGATAATATCCGCCGGCCCAAGGATTGTGCAACGATGTTTGGTCAGACCCCAAATCAATGTGTATGCCTTCCGCATCAAATTTCTCCCAAACGGAAACGATATTCCCTAAATAAGCAATCGAAACCACTTCTTTTCCGGCTTGCGCCTCACGAACGCGGTTCACCAATTGATCCAAATCTTCAATAATCTCATTCACCCACCCTTGTTCGTGGCGAATGCGTGTGATTTTAGGATTCACTTCGGCACAAACCGTAACGCACCCTGCAATCGTACCAGCTTTCGGTTGCGCGCCCGACATTCCACCGAGGCCCGATGTCACAAACAACGATCCGGCTGGATCTTTCTTTATTTTTCGAAATCCGTTCAACACCGTAATAGTAGTACCGTGAACAATGCCTTGCGGACCGATATACATGTACGATCCCGCTGTCATTTGTCCATACTGCGTTACCCCCAAAGCATTGAATTTCTCCCAATCATCCGGCTTCGAATAATTCGGGATCATCATTCCGTTGGTCACTACAACGCGCGGCGCATCTTTGTGCGATGGGAAAAGTCCCATCGGATGCCCCGAGTACATCACCAAAGTCTGCTCATCGGTCATTTCCGACAAGTATTTCATGCACAAACGGTACTGAATCCAGTTTTGAAAAACAGCCCCGTTTCCGCCATAAGTAATCAACTCATGCGGATGTTGTGCTACTGCATGATCCAGGTTGTTCTGTATCATCAGCATAATGGCCTTCGCTTGTTCCGATTTTCCGGGATAATCCGAAATTGGACGCGCGTAAATCGTGTAATCGGGTCTGTAGCGATGCATGTAAATTCTGCCCACCGTTTCCAACTCTTCCAAAAAGTCAACAATTAGTTCCTGATGGTGGTCTTTCGGAAAATAACGCAATGCATTTTGAAGCGCCAGTTTCTTTTCTTCCGTTGAAAGAATTTCCTTGCGTTTCGGGGCATGGTTTACGGCAGGATCAACCGTTTTTTTAGCTGGAATAGCCGTTGGAATACCTTCTTGAATTGCTTGTTGGAACTCGGATACAGTCATGATGAACAATTTTTCTCAAAATTAACACGAAAATCAGCTTCCGGAAGACTTTCATCGAAAAATGAATGCACAAAAAAAGGGCCATCCACCTATTGCGGACAGCCCTTATTTTGGTTGAATACTATTATCTTGTAATGGTCACAGTTCCCTGATACACCAGTTTTTTATCCGATAGAATGTCTTTCGCGCGAATAACCCATGTGTAAGATCCGTGTTTCACAATTTCACCATGATAGGTTCCATCCCACTCCGCATCAATATCGTGCGATTCCCACACAACTTCTCCCCAACGATTGAAAACCGTCAATTCAAAGTTGTAACGATCCACACCTTCCATGTAAATTTTCCATGTTTGGTTAAACTCATCGCCATCAGGTGTAAATGAATTCGGTACATAAATCAACACTTCCGGTAATACAGGAATTGTTCTGATAACTGTATCCTTACATCCTAAATACGAAGTGGAAATCAATGTTACATCGTAGTAACCTGTAATTCCATCAGGAAAAACAGTTACCATATCCACATTCGTTGATGCTCCCGGTGTTCCGCCACTTACCAACCACTCGTATGTATCCGCACCGGATGAATAGTTTGTCAGGGTTACTACGGTATTAAACATCGTTACCGGATCCGGACTCCATTTGAAATCGGCAATCGGTTTTGAATGCACGTTCAGGTAATCCACAAATGTGGTAGAGTCGATACAACCAGCCGGAGAAGTCACAATCAATTGTACATCGTAAACTCCTGCATAAAGTGCTTCCGGGTTGATCACGTCCGTATTAAAAAACTCTTGCCCATCGCTGATTCTCCAATACGTACCTGCCGACATGCTAGGATCCGTTTGGTTCGTCAGTGTAAACAATGCTGGTTCACATTTCACTGGTTCGTCTACCGCAATCAACGGTACAGGCACCGGAAGTGCTGTAATCTGCGTGTTAATCACAAACGGTGTCGACTCACAGGCATCATCAACAGTAACAGTGTAAGTAGTGGTAACCTGTGGTGATTCAGTAATCGACGAAGAACCACTGTTTTGAACAAAACCTGTTGACCATGTATAATTATACGGTTGACCAATTCCGCCACTTCCGTTTACAGTAATCGTTGCAGGATATCCCGGACAAACTGACTGTGTTGGTGTAATTACTGCACTCAATGGTGGACGAATCGTCACATCAATAGAGGCAGGCAATGAAGCGCAACCATTTTGGTTTACCGCAACTACCGTGTAAGTGGTAGCAACACTTGGTGAAACCGGTTGATTTGGCAACAATGAAGCTGAATGTGACCAGTTATACGTGTACGTTACACCGCCAGTTGCAGAAGCAACCAATGAAGCCGTACCATTTTCACAAATAAGCGTATCGTTAGATACACTTACTACAACCGGTGCAGGATCAATAACCGTCACAGGAATACAAATTTGGCATCCTTGTGCATTTCTGGCACATACCGTATACGGACCTGCAGCAAAGCCACCTTGCGTGTTGGACGTAATCCAAGTAGTGCCGTTATTGTAACTATACTCACTTGCACCCGCAGCGGTAATGGTAATTTGTCCGTCGGCAACACCGGCACAACTCGGACTTGTTTGAGCAGCAGTGGCAGTCATTTGCGAAACCACTACAACGAGCGTATCCCTAGATGTACCACAAACGGTACTCGTTTCACGTAAAATGAATTTATACATTCCCGGTTGGCTTACTGTAACGGTCGGGTTCATATTACTGAAGTTCGGAGAGAACGTAGCGGTTGCTGGTGGAGATAATCCCGGAGGCACAATGGCTTGCCAGTTGGCTGTATTGGAAGCGGAACTAGGCACACCATGCAACAAAATAGGCGTCCCAAAACAAACTGTTTGATCCGGACCTGCATTTGGTGTTGGAGGTGGAACTACAGTAATCGTAAATGAAATCGTATCGATGAAATAGGGAGTTCCCGGAACTGCTTGTTGTTCTATTTCTACTTGATAAGTAGTAGTTACAGCAGGAGTAACGGTTACATTCGGACCGCCATTGATATTCGGCACACCATTCGTCACCAACCATTCATAGGAAGGTGAAGGAAGTCCACCGTTATTGATCACAACGTTTGCCGAAGACCCTAAACAAATGGTTTGATTTCCAGCAGCCGGATCACATGAAACAGTTGCAGTTCCACCAAAAGTCAAATTTACATTGCCACTCAAACCACTATAGTTGGATAAACACAATACAAACGATTGACCTGCTGTGACAGTTAATGGAGCTTCGTAACTTGACCAAGACCCGCTTGGAGGAAGATTTCCTGCCGATGCCATCCCCGTGTTTCCGTTACAGCTTCCGTTCCAGTTACAAGCTACAGGCGGTAATGTATTACCATTGATTCCTGCGCAGGCATTTCCGCCGACATTCGGCCACATAATCCAGTCAAAGCAACCAGAGTTAGTAGGAGTTCCACCGGCATCAACACCAATCATAGACCATTCAAGTGTCCCACTACTAACCACATTGATTGTGATAAACGTAGAGCTGGTTTCGCCACTAAGCAAACAACCTGAATTTCCTCCGTTGGGATTACTTGACGGATTGGAAATACTCCCTGATGTAAAGTCAACAATATTGGTTGCAGGATTATTCGGTGCAATTCCAAAACTTGGGGTAGTACAACCCGGAACCGCATCTACGCAGTCATTCGGTTGTGCCCACGAAACCACCGTTAATAAGCTACAAAAAAGAAAAAGTAGTTGTGTTCTCATATTAATGGTTTTCGCAGTTAGTGAAAGGGTAAGGATTTACCTGATCAACACCATGCAATCCTACTTGAATACATGTTGCTTGATTGGCATATTCACCAAGCCAGGAAGAAAACTCCTGCTCTGTAAATGATGTCAAATCCTTCGTTAACAAAAAAGCTCGTTTTGTAGGCCAATCCAAACGGGCAACACTCACATAAGGATTGTTGCGCAACGATTCCTCTAATGAACGAAATGCAGGTTCATCATTGATATCAAGTATGCATTGGGCAAAGTACTTTGGCGTTTGGCTGATTTCTTGCGCATTTGAGGCAAATGACAGCCCAAAAAAGCAAATAATAACAATCAAATATTTCATAAGCATATCTAGAGTCTTTGTTATTAAACGTGTATTATTGTAGAAGGTTGTCTAGGATAAAATGAGTTTACCCCTGTATTAAGGCAAATTTACAGAATCTTCACGTTGTGTTAAATAAAAATAGGAGAGCATTCTTGCCCTCCTATCCTTATTAATTCTATGTTGTTCTTAGATAAATCGAAATGATTTGCCTGGGTAATAAGCGGTTTCACCCAATTCTTCTTCAATTCGTAATAACTGATTATACTTAGCCATACGGTCACTTCGCGAAGCGGAACCGGTTTTAATTTGCCCACAGTTTAGTGCCACAGCCAAATCAGCAATTGTATTATCCTCAGTTTCACCACTTCTGTGACTCATAACAGATGTATAACTATTTCTTGTGGCTAATTGAACGGATTCAATTGTTTCTGTTAAAGAACCAATCTGATTTACTTTCACCAAGATTGAATTGGCTACTCCTTGCTCAATTCCTTGCGCCAAACGCTTGGTATTGGTCACAAACAAATCATCTCCGACCAATTGAACGCTTGATCCTAATTTATCGGTAGCCATTTTCCAACCATTCCAATCATCTTCAGCCAAACCATCTTCAATAGAGGCAATCGGGTATTTTTTACACCAATCAGCCCAGTAATCAACCATTTCAGCTGAAGTACGTGATTCACCAGTTGATTCAAACAAATACAATCCTTTTTCGGCATTGTAAAATTCAGACGAAGCCGCATCGAGTGCAATGTAAACATCGTGACCTGGCTTGAATCCTGCTTTTTCAATGGCTTGAAGGACAACTTGAATGGCTTCTTCGTTGGAACCTAAACTAGGTGCAAAACCACCTTCATCACCAACATTGGTAGACATTCCTTGTGCTTTCAAAACGCTTTTCAGGTGGTGAAAAATTTCCGTTCCCCAGCGCAATCCTTCCGAAAAAGAAGAAGCTCCGAACGGCATCACCATAAACTCCTGAATGTCGATTTTGTTATCCGCGTGAGAACCACCGTTTAAGATGTTCATCATTGGAACTGGCATCGTAACAGCTCCAACTCCACCTACATATCTGTAAAGACTTAAACCAGCTTCTTGTGCTGCCGCTTTCGCAACGGCCAACGATACACCTAAAATGGCATTTGCTCCCAATTTGGATTTGTTTTCCGTACCATCCAACTGAATCAAATACGTATCGATGGCTTTTTGGTCGAACACGTCCATACCCAACAATTCTTCATTGATGATGGTATTGACATTTTCTACCGCTTTCAAGACACCTTTACCCAAATAATGAGTAGCATCACCATCTCTCAATTCCACCGCTTCATGCACACCGGTTGATGCCCCCGAAGGAACAGCAGCTCTTCCAACAGCTCCGTTGGTTGTATGAACATCTACTTCTACAGTTGGATTACCGCGCGAATCCAAAATTTGTCTGCCGACAATGCGTGCAATATAACTCATCTTATTGTTGTTTCATGTTGGAAATAAACTGATCGAATAGATACCGTGAATCATGCGGACCTGCAGATGCTTCAGGGTGGTATTGTACAGAGAAAACCGGTTTACCTTTTAGGGCAATTCCTGCAATTGTATGATCGTTCAGATGCTGATGCGTTACTTCAATATCCACATTAGCCGTCACACTCTCTTTGGTAATCACAAATCCATGATTTTGAGAAGTGATTTCACCTTTTCCGGTAAGTAAGTTTTTAACCGGATGATTGATTCCGCGGTGACCGTTGAACATTTTTTCCGTTTTTAACCCTTGGCTCAAACCTAAAATTTGATGTCCGAGACAAATACCGAATACCGGTTTACCACTTTCAACGATCGATTTCACCAATGCAATTTCTTCAGGCATCGCCGAAGGATCACCAGGGCCGTTAGAAAGCATAAATCCATCCGGATTAAACGCAAGCATTTCGTCAAGTGTTGTTTTCATTGGAAATACGCGAACGAAACAATCACGATCAGCCAAACAACGTATGATATTTTGTTTTACACCGAAATCAGCCAACGCAACTCTGTAAGTTGCATCCGGGTTTCCTACTTCGTACACTTCTTTTGTTGCTACTTTTGATGAAAGTTCAAGACCTTCCATGCTTGGAATTTCTTTTACTTGCGCCTTTAAGCTTGTTTCATCCAAATTTTCAGACGAAATAATAGCGTTCATAGCACCTTTATTGCGAATATGACGCACCAATGCACGTGTATCGATATCGGTTATTCCAACACGTTCATTTTCGATCAGGTAATCATCCAGGTTAGAAACCCCTGACGGTCGTGAATACACCTCCGCAAATTTTTTCGTTACCAATCCGGCTATTTTCACAGAAGAGGATTCTTTTTCTTCGGTATGAACACCGTAGTTTCCGATATGGGCGGTTGTCATCACTAAAATCTGTCCATAATAAGATGGATCTGTGAATACTTCCTGATACCCTGTCATTCCTGTATTAAAGGCTATTTCCCCCGTTGTTGTACCTGTTTTTCCGGTTGCTTTTCCGTGAAAAACCGTTCCATCTTCCAGAACGAGTACAGCAGGTTTACGTTCTTCCATGCTGTGTTTTTTTTGCAAAATTAGAATATTAAACTCAATCCTTACCCTTGTGTGCATAAAAAAAGGGTCTCACCGATAAACGACAAGACCCTTTTTTCAATTATCATTGATCATTACTGATCATCTTTTTTTTCTTCTTCGTCAGCAGACGGTTCTTCTGTTGCCTCAGGAGCAGCTTCTTCTGCCGCAACCGGAGCTTCTTCTACAACTTCAGCAGTTGTTTCTTCAACCACTACTGCTTCTGGTGTAGCTTCTTCTGTTGCAACTTCATCAGCAGGAGCTGTTGTAGTTTTAGCAGCAGTTGTACCAGCTCCACCACGACGCGAACGACGAGTAGTTGCTTTTTTCGTTGTATCATTCAACATCAATTCGTTGAAGTCAACCAACTCGATCAAACACATTTCAGCGTTATCACCTAAACGGTAACCAGTACGGATGATACGAGTGTATCCACCAGGACGGTCTGCAATTTTCGGTGCTACTGTACGGAACAATTCCGTTACGGCTTCTTTACTTTTCAAGTAAGAGAAAGCAGTACGACGAGCATGTGTTGTATCGTCTTTTGATTTTGTCAAAATCGGTTCTACATAAACACGTAAAGCTTTTGCTTTAGCAATAGTAGTATTAATACGTTTGTGTTCGATCAACGAACAAGCCATATTAGACAACATAGCAGCTCTGTGTGCTGTTTGTCTTCCGAGATGATTAAATTTTTTACCGTGTCTCATTTTTATAAATTTCGTAAGTAACGGTTAGCTGGAACTACTATCGCATCATTCCAGCCACCTATCACGACATTATTAACTTTAATTGCGATACTAGTCTTTATCTAATTTGTACTTAGCTACGTTCATACCAAAGTTCAATCCTTTAGCATCAACCAGGTCTTCCAACTCCGTCAATGATTTTTTACCGAAGTTACGGAACTTCAATAAGTCATTTTTGTTGTAAGAAACCAAGTCACCAAGTGTTTCAACGTCTGCTGCTTTCAAACAATTCAAGGCACGAACGGAAAGATCCATATCTACCAATTTTGTTTTCAACAATTGACGCATGTGCAATGAAGTTTCATCAAACTCTTCTGTTTCAGATTTCACTTCGCTATCCAATGTGATACGCTCATCAGAGAACAACATAAAGTGATGAATCAGAATTTTAGCTGCTTCTTTCAATGCATCTTTCGGATGAATAGAACCATCAGTCGTTACTTCAAGAACCAATTTCTCGTAATCCGTTTTTTGCTCAACACGATAGTTTTCAATCGTGTATTTCACATTAACGATCGGAGTAAAAATGGAATCAATGAAGATTGTACCGAAAGCTGCATTCCCTGATTTATTTTCTTCTGCAGGCAAATAACCTCTTCCTTTGATAATTGTCAACTCAATCTCCAATTTTACTGAAGACTCCATATTGCAAATCACCAAATCCGGATTAAGAACCTGGAATGCAGAAGTGAATTTACCAAGATCACCTGCTGTCAATTTATCCTGACCTGAAATAGAAACTACAACTGACTCGTTGTCTGTTCCTTCGATTTGTTGTTTGAAACGTACTTGTTTCAAGTTCAAAACGATTTCAGTAACGTCTTCAACCACACCTTTCAAGGTTGCAAACTCGTGGTCTACACCTTCGATGCGCACTGAAGAAATGGCGTAACCTTCCAATGAAGAAAGCAAGATACGACGCAATGCGTTTCCTACAGTGATACCATAACCTGGTTCAAGCGGACGGAACTCAAATTGTCCTTTACGCTCGTCAGATTGGATCATAATTACCTTGTCAGGCTTTTGAAAATCTAAAATTGCCATTTTATATTCTTCTTTTTACTTGTTTCACAGTTGCGCGGTTCAGAGGATTGAAGAAAGTCAACCAAACCCTTTAGCTGCGATTCAATATTGATTAATTAATCTTACTAAGTATCGAACGTTTACATACAATGTGATGCTAACGTATCGGATTACTTAGAGTACAATTCGACGATTAGTTGTTCCTTGATGTTTTCAGGGATCATTTCGCGAGATGGAATGCTCAACAACTTTCCAGCATGTTGAGAAGGGTTCCAATCCAACCAATCGTAACGCTTGTTAGAAGCAGTTAAAGAAGACGTAATTGCCTCCAACGATTTTGATTTTTCACGAACACTAACTACATCACCAATACGTAAAGTATAAGACGGGATGTTTACAACTTCTCCGTTTACAACGATGTGTTTGTGAGTTACTAACTGACGAGCTGCACGTCTTGTAGGTGCAATACCCAAACGGTATACCGTATTATCCAATCGCACTTCGCACAATTGTAACAATACTTCACCGGTAATCCCTTTCATGCGAGAAGCTTTCTCGAACAAATTAGCGAATTGACGCTCTAAGATACCGTAAGTATATTTTGCTTTTTGTTTTTCGCCAAGTTGGATTGCGTACTCAGACTGCTTTCCACCTCTACGTTTGTTCGGACCGTGTTGACCTGGGCCATACTGTCTTCTGTCTAATGCTTTGTCCGGGCCGAAAATCGGTTCGCGAAAACGACGCGCGATTTTGGTCTTAGGACCTGTATATCTTGCCATATTAAAATTAAATTAAGAGGGGTTATGAATTAAGGCTTTCCTTCGATAACCTGGTTCCTCTTTTTGATTATTACAAATTAAACGCGACGTCTTTTTGGAGGACGACATCCATTGTGAGGTAACGGAGTCACATCAACGATTTCGATTACTTCGATTCCGCTGTTGTGAATGGAACGTATTGCTGATTCACGACCGCCACCCGGGCCTTTTACGAAAACCTTCACTCTACGTAATCCGAAGTCATGTGCTTCTTTAGAGGCGTCTTCTGCTGCAACTTGCGCTGCATAAGGCGTGTTCTTTTTAGATCCTCTGAAACCCATTTTTCCCGCTGAAGACCAAGAAATAACTTGTCCAGCATTGTTAGTCAAAGAAATAATCACATTATTGAAGGTAGCTTGAATATGCGCTTCACCGATTGCGTCTACTTTGACTTTTTTGGTATTCTTCTTGTTTGACTTTGCCATTTTACTAACGATTATTTAGCTGCTTTTTTCTTGTTAGCAACTGTTTTTCTCTTACCTTTTCTCGTACGAGAGTTGTTTTTGGTTCGTTGACCTCTCAACGGAAGACCCGCACGGTGACGAATTCCTCTTGTACAACCGATATCCATTAAACGTTTGATGTTTAACTGAACTTCGGAGCGCAATTGTCCTTCAACCTTGATTTCAGCCAATCCTGTTCGGATAAGTGAAATTTGATCATCTGTCCAATCTTGTACTTTGATATTTTCATCAATACCATTAGAAGTCAAGATTTGTTTAGCCGTGCTACGACCAATTCCGTAGATGTAAGTCAATCCGATTACACCTCGTTTGTTTTTTGGTAGATCTATACCTGCAATACGTGCCATAATTTACCCTTGTCTTTGTTTAAGTTTAGGATTCTTCTTGTTAATCACGTAAACTCTTCCTTTTCGTTTAACGATCTTGCAATCTGCCGAACGTTTTTTTACTGAAGCTCTTACTTTCATGTTCCTATTTTTTATTCTGGTTTCCTTACTTGTAACGGAAGGAAATACGTCCTTTTGTTAAATCGTACGGTGACATCTCCACTTTCACACGATCTCCAGGAAGAATCTTGATATAGAACATTCTCATTTTACCCGAAATATGGGCTGTAATGATGTGTCCGTTTTCTAATTCTACCCGAAACATCGCATTTGATAATGCTTCGATGATCGTACCATCTTGTTCAATTGAGCTTTGCTTAGCCATAATCTAAAAACCTGATAATTCGTTAGCTGCTCTACGTCCGCGAACTCGCGTACCTTCCATCAAACCGTCCATATGACGATTTAACAGGTAAGATTCAATTTGCTGAAGTGTATCCAATACAACTCCCACCATAATCAACAATGATGTACCTCCGAAGAACATTTCAAATCCTGAGGTAATACCTGCAGCATGAGCAATGGATGGAAGGATCGCAATAACAGCCAGGAACAATGAACCTGGTAATGTAATGCGTGACACCAATGTATCAATGAAGTTTGCTGTTTCTTCACCCGGACGAACACCTGGGATAAATCCACCGTTTCGTTTCAAGTCATCAGCCATTTTACGAGGATTGATCATGATTGCCGTATAGAAATACGTAAACACAACAATCAACAAGCCTAATAAAAGGTTGTACGTTAATCCGTAAATATCACTCAAGTTTGTTTGGAACCAGCTAGGTTTTTCACCCGGAGTACCACCACCACTAAAGATCATTACCGGAATGGTCATGATCGCTTGCGCGAAGATGATTGGCATAACCCCTGAAGCGTTTACTTTCAATGGCAAATAACTTCTTGCTCCTTGTGCATCAGCTGCACGTGCTCCAACAACTCTTTTAGCCGTGTTAAGCGGAATTTTACGCACACCTTGCACAATCAGAATGGTTCCCACCACAATCAGCATAAACACTACGATCTCCAATACAATCAATAACGGTTGTCTCATAGCCACTTCCGAAAGGAAAGACTGAGGCAAACGCGCCAAGATACCTACTGTGATCAACAATGAAATACCGTTTCCGATTCCTTTGTCGGTAATACGTTCACCCAACCAAACCGCAAACATAGAGCCCGCAACCATTACGATAATGGATTGAGCCCACCAAAGCGTACCTGCATCAACAGGCAACGCACCTTTTTGACCGATGTACAACGTCAGGTAACTAGGTGCCTGAGCCGCACAAATAATAATTGTCAAAATTCGGGTGTAGTTATTGATTTGCTTACGACCAGATTCGCCTTCATTTTGCATTTTCTGTACTGCCGGAACGGCCATACCTAAAAGTTGCATGATAATCGACGCACTGATATACGGCATGATTCCCAACCCCATAATGGATGCGTTGGTAAAACCTCCTCCGGAGAACAATGATAATAACGTTTCTAACGTTCCTGCACCACCCGCGTCTTTTTGAGCAGAGGTTAGTGCTTCATAATTCACACCTGGAAGAACGATAAAAGATCCGATACGGTAAACAAGAATAAGAGAAAGCGTTAAGATAATACGCTTTCTCAATTCTTCAACCTTCCAGATATTCTTTATGTTTTGTATAAACCGTTTCATAGAAAAAATGTCGGCAAAGTTAATTAGATTTCTGAAACATTACCACCTTGAGCTTCAATTCCTGATTTTGCAGTACTTGAAAACTTGTGAGCGGTTACATTTACTTTCGCTTTTAATTCACCGCGACCCAATACTTTTACTAAGTCATTGCGAGAAATCAAACCGTTTTCACGTAACACCTCCGGTGTAATATCAGTGATATTCTTGCGCTCAGCGAGCGATTGAATAGCATCTAAATTAATTGCTTTATACTCAACGCGGTTAATGTTCTTGAATCCGAACTTAGGCACACGACGTTGTAACGGCATCTGACCTCCTTCGAAACCAATTTTTGTTGAATAACCAGAGCGCGATTTAGCTCCTTTGTGACCACGTGTAGATGTTCCACCGTGACCAGACCCTTGTCCACGAGCGATTCTTTTCTCTGAAAGAACCGATCCTTTGGCTGGGGTTAAACTATTTAAATTCATAGTCAATTCGATTTTAGTATTATTCTACCACTTTGATCAAATGCTCGACCTTCTTGATCATACCAAGAATTTGTGGTGTTGCTTCTTTCTCTACTATTTGGTTCAACTTGCGGAATCCCAACGCCTGAATAGTTCGTTTTTGACGAGCCGGACGTTTGATAGCACTGCGAACTTGTTGAATTTTAATTGTTGCCATACTATTTAAGATTAACCGTTAAACACTTTATCCAAACTAATTCCACGTTGACGTGCAACTGTAACAGCGTCACGCATGTTTGCCAATGCATCCATGGTTGCTTTTACCACGTTATGTGGGTTAGATGAACCTTGAGACTTCGCTAATACATTGTGTACACCAACTGACTCAAGTACCGCACGCATCGCACCACCTGCGATTACACCTGTACCTTCTGTTGCTGGTTTCAACAATACTTCTGCTCCACCGAATTTTCCTTTTTGTGCGTGAGGCACAGTTCCTCTTAAAATCGGAACTTTGATCAGGTTTTTCTTCGCGTCGTCAATACCTTTAGTAATTGCTTCGGTTACTTCCTTTGCTTTACCAAGACCATGACCTACGATACCGTGCTCATCACCTACCACTACGATAGCTGAGAAACTGAATGTACGACCACCTTTTGTTACTTTGGTCACACGGTTCACAGCTACCAATTTATCTTTAAGCTCAATTTCTGAGGCTTTAACTCTATTTAATGCTTGTGTTGCCATTACTCTTAAAATTTAAGTCCGCCTTCTCTAGCTGAATCGGCTAATGATTTAACGCGACCGTGGTACAAATAACCATTACGATCAAACACTACTGACTCAACGCCAGCTTTCACTGCTTTTTCAGCGATTTCTTTACCTACAACCGCAGCTTGGTCGATTTTATTTTTCTTCTCAGCTGCTTTGTTATTGTATGAAGATGCTGCAACCAGAGTAACTCCGTTTGTATCATCGATCAACTGCGCATAAATTTGCTTGTTAGAACGATATACAGACAAACGAGGCAACTGAGCTGTACCAGAAATTTTCTTTCTGATTCTACGCTTAATTTTTGCTCTTCTGTTTAATTTACTAAATGCCATAACTTCTAAAATTATTTTTTACCTGCAGATTTACCAGCTTTTCTTCTAATCTCTTCGCCCATGAAGCGAATACCTTTTCCTTTGTAGGGTTCAGGTTTACGAAGGGAACGAATCTTGGCGGCTACCTGACCCAAAAGTTGCTTATCGTATGACTCAAGAGTCACAACCGGAGCTTTACCTTTTTGAGTATCTGCAGATACCTTAATTTCTTTCGGAAGTTCGATAGCAATAGGGTGAGAGTAACCTAATGACAACTCCAACAGTTGACCTGTTGCAGTAGCACGATAACCTACACCAATTACCTCCATTTCCTTTTTATACCCTTCGGAAACACCTACAATCATGTTGTTAATCAAAGAACGGTATAAACCATGCTTTGCTCTATGATCTGGCGCATCAGACGCGCGGGTAAAAGTGATTTCGGAACCTTCGATGTTGATGGTTACACAAGAATCGAGTTCTTGGTGTAACTGTCCTTTCGGTCCTTTCACGGAAACTGTGCTTCCTTCCACTTTTACTTCAACTCCACTCGGGATTGTTACTGGGGATTTACCTATCCTTGACATTACTTGTGAATTGTTTCAAATTAATATACGTAGCAGAGAACTTCTCCACCTACGTTTTCTTTTCTTGCTTCTTTGTCGGTGATCACACCTTTAGAAGTAGAAACGATAGCGATTCCCAAACCGTTCAATACACGTGGCATTTCAGCTGAGGCGCTATATTTACGAAGTCCCGGACGAGAAGCTCGTTGGATCTTAGTGATCGCCGGAACTTTAGTAGACGGGTTATACTTCAAAGCGATTTTAATCACTCCTTGTTTGTCATCATCTTCGAATTTGTAATTCGCGATATAACCTTGATCGAATAAGATCGCAGTCATTGCGCGTTTTACGTTTGAACCAGGAATTTCAACCATTTTCAAACGAGCAGCGCTTGCATTACGAATTCGTGTCAGATAATCTGCAATAGGATCTGTATACATGTCCTTTTTCTTTATTAATTACTTGGTAGAGTTTCAATCCGTCAACTGACGAAGACTTTTACCAACTTGCTTTTTTAACACCCGGGATTTTACCAGCAAGGGCCATTTCACGGAAAGTAACACGTGAAATACCAAACTGACGCATATAACCACGAGGACGACCAGTCAAACCGCAACGGTTGTGCAAACGAACTTTAGAAGAATTCGCAGGCAATTGTTGCAAAGCATCCCAATCACCGGCAGCTTTCAATTCAGCGCGTTTTGCGGCAAATTTAGCTACCATTTTTTCTCTTTTGCGCTCACGCGCTTTCATTGATTCCTTAGCCATCTTACTTATTTTTTAATGAACGGGAATCCGAATGCATCTAACAATGCTCTTCCTTCTTCGTCGCTCTCAGCTGATGTAACAAATGTGATATCCATTCCTAAGATCTTGTTCACCTTGTCGATGTC
>JBILJP010000345.1:0-5762 GCA_044377135.1 Fluviicola sp. | reverse complement strand
TTCGCTTATAAACAGCCGTCTTCTGCTCGAAAAAGCACTCAATGTATCCCGATACATCTCGTTCTTTTCGCTTGAATCCAACTATTTCTAAGCGATCTGACTGAATTCTTATCCCGAACTCACGTTATTTAGGTAGCAGTTATTCCATCGGAATAGACGCATTCGGGATGTTGTTCGGGATTGGTTATGTATTTTAATCCAGATTATGAAAGCACTATCAATACTATTAATCGTAATTGGATCATTAATCTTCCTTGTAGGATTCCAGATCAAAATAAGTCACTGGCCTGATCCAATAAAAGCATTCTTCACCGGTCCGATACTTTTTATCTTAGGAATTTCACTGTTGATCATCAGTCTTTTGAAAAAGCGCAACTAATTCTTGAAAAATACTTCATCGATTAATTCAACCACAATAGGACACATAGAAAATGGATAGTTAAAATTCTATGTTTCCTAATATGTTCTTTCACGGAGCAGATTCGCTAAAAAATCATAATCCAATAACTGAATGACGGTAAAAGTGTATTTTCGGACTGTATAATAGACTTCTTGAAAACGGCATTCTCCATACTCATTTGTTTCCTTTCCGCATTGATTCTTCGCGGGCAATCACCCGTTTCACAAGAAGCAAAAAACGAGCGGCCTTTTGACGAAACCAGTGGATTAACGGCCTATTATTTCTGGCAGGAAAATGAAGATGGAGCAATCGACTCCGGGAAAATAAACCAACCGTACTTGCAGAATTTTGTGATTAACCTGCACGTGAGCCATCATTATTCCGTGAATTGGGAACAGGAACGGTTGATCACCATGACCAATAAATTGGCACACAATCCGAAATGGTCGCCTGAAAATTGTTGCCCGTTTTACCGTTTATTTCATGCAAAGGAAAGACGCGTTATTTCAAAGCTAAGAAGAGAAAACGCAACCAAAGTGGGCTCTGTTGTTTTTCGTTCAAACAATGGAGAATGGGAATCTGCCGAACAAAAATCGGTGCTTTATTTCTCAGTCGATGCCAATCAAACAGTCCGTTTTTCTCATAGTTCAGATTCGTTGATTGCACCCGATTTGAACCTGGCTTGCGCTTCAAACGGTCATTACAAAATCCTCCGCTACCTTTCAGCAACAGGTAATTGTGATTCCAATAATGTCTTTGCTTACAACGGGAAAAACATCACGCAAAGCGTTCGTCAACAGGCTTCTAATGAACCTGTTCGAATGCTCTTACTCATCAACGGTTACCGCGGCCCAAAAACCAACAACGATCCCGGCGACGGTCTGCTCACCCAAAAAGATCGTTTTTATTACTGGTTCAAAATCGATAATCGTTTCCAGGAATTACTGAAACCAGCCATGACCTATTATGCCGATGGAAGTTTCCCTATTTCGACTTCCAATCACCGCAACCGTTTACGATTCGGGATCAGTTGGCTTCGCACCAAGTTGACACCCAAAAAACAAGCATCGAAAAGAGTGTACAAACGCCTGACAGAAAAACCCAATCCAACAGGATTTGACGAACGAAAACAAGCCGGTAAACTAGCAGGAGAAGTGTTTTTACAGGCACGCGCGCAATTTCCGTTTTCACCTGAGGTAAAAGATACCCTCGACATTGTCAGCCACAGCATGGGGTACGCCTATTCGCTTGGTTTTCTGGAAGTGGTAGAACCGTATGTGGTTTTGAGAACGGCTTATATCGTTGCTCCGGAAAATGCCGGACAAGAAGGGTATGATTGGTCGAAATTTGCGCATGCATGGCAATACGGTAGCAATCTCGGAGAACCGAATGCCGATCCGTTGCGTGAGCAGGATGGAATAGCACCGCAACTGGCCGTGAAAGGAATTGAAAACCTTTCGCCTGAAAAAGGTGGTCGTGTATTTTTACCAAATGATTGGCCGCACAAGAATTTTGTTGACAGCCACATGATCTATAGTTTTGATTGGATCTTCGACCGGATTGGAAAAGGACAACCGGGTTATGTTGGGAATTATTAAATAACGTGATCCATTATAACTAGTGAAAATTATCAAGACGGGCTTGCCTAGATAATTCATCATTGAAATTACTATAACGATTTATTAACGCAGTTAACCTAAATCTTTCAGCAAGGTAATACCATGCAGATCAGATTGATCCAATTAGTTGATGCAAGATTAAAATCGGCTTGAATTTGAGGCAATTATCCAACAGTAATTTTGCGGATAATAACTATTATATGAAACTATTCCTTTTTACTACTGCTTTTTTAGTAACCACATTGTTCTCTTCAGCACAAGTAATTGCAGTTGGTGATATCGCTTTTACAAGTGCAAAAGTGAGCAACGGCGACGGCTTTTCCTTTGTGACCTTTATTGATTTATGTCCGGGTACCCAACTCATTTTTTCGGATATGCCATGGCGCGATGAAACCAATAAATTTTGTACTTCAGACGAAGAATTTGCCATCACTTTTACCGTAACCTCGAAAATTGATCGCGGAACAGTAGTGGTATACAACGACGGTTCTCCTGGTTCTGTAAGTATGGCAACGGGTTCAGCAACACTGTCGTGGACATTGGCCAATCAGCACAACAACGGTTTTTCCAGCGACGGTGATAACATCTTTGTGTTTACCGGTTCGTATGCCAATCCTACATTTATTGCCGGCTTGAAAATCAAAGACGGCACATGGATGACCGGAACCGTAAGTTGCGCAGACAGGCAACACACCCGCTTACCTGCAACACTTACAAACGGCGTGAATGCACTTTATATCAATCCTGGCGGTGACGGAATGCGTTACACAGGAACGTTTACCGGAACACGAGCGGCATTGCGTAGCGCCATCAATAATCCTTCAAATTGGTCAAACAGCACCAACTTATCATTGACAAGTAATTTCACCGTTACAGATATGGTTCAAGACCCTACTAGTTGTTTGGTGGTTTTACCGATCGATCTCGTGACGTTTACAGGAACCTATTCCGATAACGCCGTTTTGTTGAATTGGACCACGCTTTCTGAACAGCACAACGATCACTTTGATATTTCGGTTTCTACCGACGGAAGCGATTGGACGAAAATACTAACCGTGCCCGGAGCAGGAACATCCACTTTCTCTCACGATTATTCTATGATCGACGAAGTAAGAGATCAGGATTTAATGTACTACAAATTAACGATGATCGACGACGAAAACAATGCGGGATCAGATGCAGTGATTGCTGTAAATATGGACCGGAAACCTTCTATTCAGGTGTTTCCAAATCCGGCAACCGACTTCATAAGGGTAATTTCAGACCAAAAACACGGCACTACAACCGCAACCATTGTTGATGTATCGGGGAAGGTGTACTTCAGCGAGGTTTTCGAAGGAGAAACAAAACTGATTGACCTATCTGTTTTAAATCAGGGTAGTTACTTGGTTCATGTCTGCACAGAAAGTAGCGTTTCTGTTTTCCCGGTCACCAAAATGTAAGATTCTTATCCTTTACTCAACTAATGAACTTAGAAGCCTGTGATGAGGTGAGGACTTTTGCGTAATTTTACCCTATGGATTACGCATTAGAACTTCGCTACCAATCGCTCCTGAAACAATTGGAAGAACCCTTCGGTCCGGATATCGATCTACAAGTATTGTTATTCCTGATCGGTGTGGAAGAATTGGGAAAAGGCTACCAACAGTTTAAAAAACACGAAAAAACAGATTTGATGCACGTTGCCATTTGCACGGTACTCGAACCTTACGGATATTATAAATTTGAGGGGAAAGACCCTGATGAATGGCCGCATTTTACCTTGCAAAAAGACTTGCCCGCATTGAGTGAGTCGGAACAACAGGCACTGATGAAAGAAGCCATTGTGGAGTATTTTGAACATCACGGATATTCTACGAAACACATTCAACCTTAAACGTAATGTTGGATGCTTGATTTTTGATGTTAGATGAAATTCCCGGTAAATGGAATGCCTAAGGAAAAGTGAGTGAGATTTGACTTTTACAGATTCATCAAATTCAACATCAAAAATCGAACATCAAAATATCGCTATATTTGTCGCTTAATAATTGATACATAATGGACTTTTGGATTCGCGCTGCGCAACTCATTTTATCGCTTTCAATACTCATCATCTTACACGAATTCGGCCATTTTATTCCTGCCCGATTGTTCAAAACGCGGGTAGAGAAATTCTACTTGTTTTTTGATCCGTATTTTGCCTTGTTCAAAAAGAAAATCGGCGATACGGAGTGGGGAATTGGTTGGTTACCGCTTGGTGGTTACGTGAAAATTTCCGGAATGGTGGATGAATCGATGGACAAAGAACAATTGGCTTTGCCACCGCAACCGTGGGAATTTCGCTCAAAACCGGCGTGGCAACGTTTGATCGTGATGCTAGGTGGTGTTACCGTAAACGTGATTGTAGGGTTCCTGATTTTCATCATGGTATTGTTTATCTGGGGGGAAGAAAAAGTTGATACGAGCAAACTTCAGCACGGAATGGCAGTGCATCCTTATTTGGAGCAATTTGGTTTTGAACCCGGAGATGTAGTATTGACTGTTGATGGTGTGAAAAATCAAGATGTTCAACGGTTAGGCGGTTCCATTTTGATCTTCGATAAACGTCATTTCACCGTTAAACACCAAAATGGCAAACAAGAGAAAATTACCCTTCCGGAAGATATCGGAACCAAAATGTGGGAAAACAACGTAGAACAAAGTGCGTTCGATTTCCGCCGTTTTATGGCTCCTGTAGATAGTGTTGATTCTAAAAGTATTGCGAAGCGTTTCGGTATCCAAAAAGGAGACTTGATTCTAGCTGTAAACGGAAGAGAAATTGAATATTACGACCAGTTTCAGTCGGCAATGTATCACAATAAGGGTAAAAAGGTATCCTTCACGATTGAACGCAACGATTCTACGTTTACCAAAGAAACCAAACTCGGGAAAGACGGTATTTTCGGCGTTATTGGCAAATACCAATATACAACCGATACCAGTGCTATTTTCACACAGGAATATTCATTCGGCGAAGCGTTCGGTTCCGGTTTCGGAAAAGGACTAAAAACCATGTACAGCAACGTTGCACAGTTCAAATACGTGTTCACTAAAAAAGGAGCTTCTTCGGTAGGTGGATTCGGAGCAATTGGAAAATTATTCCCGACTACCTGGAACTGGCAAGCTTTCTGGACTTTAACAGCATTGCTTTCTATGATGCTGGCAGTGATGAACTTATTACCGATTCCGGCACTGGATGGTGGTCATGTGATGTTCTTATTGTATGAGATTATTACAGGTAGAGCAGCGTCGCAAAACGTGATGGAAAAAGCCCAATACGTCGGTTTCTTCTTACTCATCGGTTTGTTGCTGTTTGCCAATGGAAACGACTTAATCAAGTGGCTCTTCGGCTAGAAATAAAGGATCTTTATTGATACAAGCGATCTTTCGGGGTCGCTTTTTTTGTGGAGTCACATTTGGCTATTGACAGAAGTTCGAAGAAAACATCTCAAATCCCGATGTAGTTCTCGGTGATTGGCGACAACGTTCTTTAACAATTCGAACAAAATAAACCCGTAGTTTGTTTGTTATCCAGTAAGCGAAGACGTAACTTTGCTTGTTAAATACGCGTTTATGCATCCATACAAAGCTGGCCCATTACTCGAGAACATTCATATCCCGCAAGATCTTCGTGATCAGGTGAGTATAGACGACCTTCCACAGGTTTCCGACGAATTGCGCCAGTACATTGTAGACGTCATTTCCGAGATCGGGAATTCGCA
>JBILJP010000036.1:0-21045 GCA_044377135.1 Fluviicola sp. | reverse complement strand
AATCCTCATTCATTAAATGAACAGAAGGATATGAAAATGAATAAACACCAGTGTCTAAATCCAATAGAACTTTCTGTTTATCAAAAACAAGGATTAATTTTGGAGTTTTGGGTTTGGTATATCTTGAAGAAAAGATTTTTAAATCATCAGAATAATAAACGCATTCATTTTCAAAAATTTTTGAGTGATTTTGTCCTTTAATAATTGATCCTTGATCACGATCCATTACTAGACTCAACTTCCTTCCATCATATTTTATTATGGAATTCGATTTAATTTTTTTTCCATAAAGTAGATTTACATTAATTCCCGATGAAATAAAGGCTTGGTTATCAACGATTCCAATTAAAGTCGCACCATCAAATGGAATATAATAAATTGAATCCGATACGGTATTATAAAAAACAATAGTATCTAAATTAACGATTACAAGTTGATTACCGATGAATGCCGTATTTTGGTTTCCTCTAAAATCAGTAGATATTAATTCTCCATTTAAAGTATAAATGCAAGTATTATATCTAGACTGAGTTACACTAAATAAAGAATGTCCATAGATGACTTTTGCGGTATAACAAGACACATTAGATAAACTATCTAAAACAAAAGATTCAGGGAAAAAGATCCTTTCATTTGCAAGAGAGGAATCTGCGATTACATCTTGTGAGTACGCAAAATTCATCGTGAAATGAAAAAAATAAATGAAAAATAATCTCATTTTATATTAATTATTATCCCAGAAATAGTGCTTTTCAGATTTTACTGCTACTCTTTTCTGTTCTCAAAGTTATCTTCTTTGATCAAAGATAAAGCTAATAAATATTGCTTCATCTCCGAAACCAAAAGCTACTCTGGATTTTTATAAAGCTTATTTTAATTTTTTAAATAGTTAAGTGTCTTCAACCGAATAAACAAAAAAACACGCCCGAAAGCGTGTTCCCTGTGTAAACCTAACCTGATTGTTTATTTATTGCTTTATGAAGCGCTTTTGTGAACCTGTTGCTGTTTGCAGAATATAAACTCCGGCTGTGAGCTGTTCAATATTCCAAACCGATTTGCCGGTTAATGTGCGAGTTTCCAATACCTGACCGAGTGCATTCAATAAACTGATTTCTAATGTTTCAGCGTTACTTATTGAAATGGTTACTTCCGTTTTTGCCGGATTGGGGTACAATTCATACATCACCGCTCCCGATTCGGAAATGCCCACTGCTCCACCCTGCATATTCACAGGTACAGAAGTAGCAGAACAACCATTTGCGTCGGTCACCGTAACGGTATACGATCCATCACCATAAATGGCCGTTTCAATAGAAGCAGTCGTTTCACCTGCCAACGGATTTCCATCTAAGTTCCATTGAATGCTTAAGGCGGAAGTGATAGATAACACGGAACCATTGGCTGTAATGGTTGGTGCTGTTGGTGGTTGATACGTGCAGGTATTTTGTCCCACAATGCGTGAATCGGTGGATAACAAATCGGTGAAAACCGTCCAATCGCTGCACACACCTTTCAAGCGGAACGATAACCACGGATCGAGTAAATCAAACACGATGTCTTGTTGTTCGGCACGTTGAATGGTCATGTTTCCTCCGGAAGTACTTTCACCGAAATCGCAAGCCCAGTTGGAATTGGCGTAATAACAATGTCCGCCACCCGTAATGGCTACAAATTGTTTGCAAACCGAAGCCGGAACAGCGCTGAAGATCGGAATGTGGTGATCTGCCGGAGGTGTTACAGCATCTTCCGTACCGGAAAAAACCAGGGTTGGAGCGGTAACATTGGTTGCTGCCGCAATTGCAGACGGATCGGTTTCGGCCGGAGCCATACCAACCACTGCGTCGAACGGACTGAGCGCATCACCTGCAGCTATGAAAGTAGAACCGCCACCCATGGAATGCCCCATGACGCCTGTTTTCCCATTCCATTTACTAAAGAAAACACTGTTGGAATTGGCAGCAAGTGCTTCCATTTTATCGGCTACGATTACGAGATCTTTTCCGAAATCGGCGTGAACCGGACTGGCACTACCTTCCGTGCGAGGAAACACCAGAATGTATCCCAGCGGTGCGTAATGTTCCCAAATGTTCTGGTAAGCATCCCACGCCATGAAAAATCCATGTCCGAACACAATTACCGGAAATGTTCCACTGGCAACCGGAGCATCTACACCAGCCAATGTTGCAGGATAATACACTTCGCATTGAATTTGTCTGCCGGCACCTCCACCCGATCCATAACCTCCCGTTCGTGTGGGGTCGTTAAATGTTATAGTGGTTGAACCAACCGAAAATTGGGAATAACTGGTGCTCAGAAAAAAAAGGCACACAATGAGTAGTAGTAAGCGGGGTGCTTTCATAGTGTAATAAGAGTTTCAATTGTTTAGCAGAACAAATATCCGTGACCTTCTGTTCACTTCGAGCTGTTTTTAGACAAGCGGTACTGAAAAACGGATAAACGGAAATTTTAACTTAAAGGTAATTTTTATAACAATAAATTTCTTTTTATAACCTTTTTCAGTAGAATTAAACTTAAGCAAATGAGCGGAAATAAATGGAAACAGCGCTAAAACACAAAGGGCTGCCCGAAGACAACCCTTTGTTATAGTATTAGTTGAATCTAATTAATCAACAATCAATCGATTATTAACCACCTCTTCAGTATTGTACACTTTTACATTGTAAACACCTTTGCGCAGTGTTGTTCTGTTTTCAAGAATCAACGGCACAGTCGGCTCAAGTGTTCCCTGATAAACAAGCGCACCTGAAGTCACATCTGTTATCTCAATAGTTGCATTGGTAAGAGACCCCTGAAGCTCTATCGTAACGCGACCATCTGAAACAGCAGGATTCGGATAAATGGCAATTTTTAATTGTCCTGCAATTTGTTCGGAAACATATGATTTATTCAGGCAATTTTTAGTCACCCGATGCACCACTTTGTAGATACAGCTCTCATCCAAACCGGAAAAAACAACCGGAGTATTGAAATTACTACTTCGTGTTACAATCTGAACTTGTGTCCATGTGATTAAATTCAGATCAGTTTCGGTACCACAGTATTTATACAAAATGAATGATTCTGAATCGTAATCACCCGTATAGGAAGCGTTGTTTGAAACGGTAATAGTGGAAGTTGACCCGAATGGATTATACGTTAACTGAAACTCCGGATTCGGCGCACAACATCTGGTTACCTTGAAACAAACAGTTGATGTACAACCTAACAACGAAGGAATATTGGCATTACTCCAATAAACCTTTAAACAATAAGTTCCGTCACCCATATACGGAATACGGTACCCCCCTGAAAACGCTGCTCCGCCATTATAAGTCCACTCATAAGACAATGCATCTGCATAAGCAGCCGATAACCCAACATACGTTGGTGGATGTCCGCAATAGTTGTAATCCGCAATCGTAATTGCCGGGCCATAACCTTGTATTACGTTAATAGTTGCTGTAGAAGAACAGCCGTATTGATTGGTAACAATCAAGGTGTAATTTCCATACTGAGTTGGGGTATAACACTGAGAACTGGAAACAAGCTGATTTGTTTGTGTCACCGGATTGTTGAAAAACCATTGGTAACTAAAGTTATACGGAGATGTGTTGGAAGGACCGCACAATGCCTGGAATTGTCCATTACACACACTTACGCTTTTTGGTAAATTAATTTTAGGATACGAAACAGCCGTCACGGAATTAGACGCTGTAGTGCTGCAACCTGCATTACTTGCCGTAACTGTGTAATTGGTGGTTCCCAATATCGAAGGAGTTACATTGATGCATTGCGATGTTTGCCCGGTATTCCACAAATAGGAATAGACGGAGCCCCCGGGAACGGTAGGACATACCAGTGCTGAATTCCCCAGACAAACCGTGTAATTATTCCCCGTGATTACCGGAGCATTCAGCGACGAAACCGTCACTTGTCGCGTAATACAGCATCCGCCTGAACAGATCGTGATTGTATGCGTACCAACGCCCGCTACCGTTGGGCAAAAAATCCATGTTTCATTTCCGGCAAAGTCAATGATCGGTGTACTTGGCACTCCCGGACCTGTTACGGTATATTGGCCGGACGTTCCGGTAACTACAGTGGCACATTCCTGATTTTTACACATTTTTGTTGGTAGCTTGATCGCTGAAACATCAAACGTGCGGGTCACATTTAGCACCACATTATCCAAATACTGAGTCAAACACAATTGAGCCGGTGTGTGTGTAAACCAAATCAATGCGTAGTTGAAGGTATATGGGGTCGTATTAACGAAATTCTGAACCTTCGTTTGCCAGCCACTCACAGAAGTAGAACTGCTAACATCGATATCGACATCCAGGTAATTGGTGGTTGCAGCCGGGCAGTTATACAAAATACCTCCCGCACAACCGGTCAGTGGGTTCGTTTGCACCAGTCTGACTTTCAATTTCGCTTGCGTTCCCGGAAGCCAAGTTGCCAAACTTAAATACAAAGGCTTTGTATCAATGGAAATAGTTCCTTCGTCACATGGTTTTACAGAACAATTCATTGGCAAAACAATGGGCTCATCGGCTCCTCCACCGTTGGGAGAGGAAAGATTGGCTTGTCCACAAGAAAGTAACGAAGCGAATTTTGTGCTGTTTCCCAGTGTATTGCTCATCAATGTGGGAGAATATCCCGGACCGGAAGAATACCAAGTTATCAACGGTGATCCCGCAACGGCAGTTGCCAATTGAGCAGAAGATGAAAAGGATTCAAAATTTCCGGTCGAAAAATAATTTCCCGGACAACTCTGAGCATAATAAAACGGAGCCAATGCTAATGCAACTAGCAACGTAAACAACATTTTTGTTTTTCTCATGATTATTTGGTTTAAGATTTACATGTTTGATTAGTAGCGTACGGTCAAAAGGGTAAGAAGAAATCCGGAATACACAACAGTGTGTTTCCAACAAAAATTCCTACCATTTCAAATTTCGTATCCTAAAGTCGATAGTTTGAAACGTGAAACGGGTTATTGTGTCAGCTTGAGGTAAACAGTGAATGTATGGAGTGGTCATTTTTTTTCAATGAATATGGATTTACGTGTTGGTATCGATGACCAAGATAGTGGATGAATGCTAATATTCGACATAACAAAAGAAGGATTTCGAAACAATTTTCTGCGGTACTGGTAAGCCTAAAAATCAAATCAATGTTCAGGACAAAGGTTTCACTACGTTAAAAATCAACTGATAATGAATTAATTATTGAGCACGAAACTAGTATATCACTTTCTGTTTCAATTACAATCCTTGCAATCACAACGATGTTAAGACGGTGTTTTTTGAAGGTGGATTTTAACATTCGGATTGGCATTTCGTTATATAATTTGAAAACAAGCCTTGCTCTTTTCTGTAAAATTCGAAGAAAAGCCCTGAGCGTTTCATTTTATCCCATTCTCCTCTTATCTTTAAGCAATTAAATTAACACATGAAAAAAGTTCGATATTCCACATTCATAGCTCTTGCATGCCTGGCTGTTACAGCTTGCAGTGAAGAGCCTTCCACCGAAACTACTGCTACTGCCGATGGTGTTGTGGTAGATCGTTTCGCCGATATTCAGGTATTGCGTTACGACCTCACGGGTTGGGATAAATTGTCTCTTGATCAGAAAAAACTGGTGTATTACCTTTCGCAAGCAGGTTTGGCCGGACGTGATATTATTTACGATCAAAACAATGCTTACAACCTTGAAATCCGAAAAGCATTGGAGAAAATAGCCGAGAATTACGCCGGTGACAAAACAACCGAATCGTGGAAAGCGCTCGAAACTTACAGTAGACAAGTGTGGTTTTCCAACGGAATTCACCACCATTACAGCATGGATAAAATCAAACCGGGGTTTAATAAAGCATATTTCAACGACGTTCTGAAAGAAAGTAAAGCTGCGGTTTCGAACGAAGGTTTGGAAGCTATTTTCAGCACCAGTAAGTTCATGAAACGCAAGGTAAAAGATGCCAACGTTGACATGATTCAGGCTTCGGCAAATAACTTTTACGGCGAAGGCGTTACCCAACAAGCAGTGGAAGATTTCTACAACGAACGCATTGATGTGAACGACCCGAAACCAATTGAATACGGATTGAACTCGACCCTGATCTTAAAAGACGGAAAGTTGTTTGAGGACGTGTGGAAATCGGGCGGTAAATACGGCAAAGCCATTGATCAGATTATATTCTGGCTGAAAAAAGCCGTTACCGTGGCCGAAAACGATGAACAAGCTGCCGCATTAAGAAAACTGATTGAGTATTACCAAACCGGTGATTTAAACGTTTGGGACGAATACAATGTCCTCTGGGCCGCCGCAACCAAAGGCGATATCGATTACATCAACGGATTTATTGAAACCTACGGCGATGCGCTCGGCAAACGCGGAACCTATGAATCGGTGGTGCAAATCAACGATTTTGAAGCTTCCAAACGCATGAAAGTGGTGGCTGACAATGCACAGTGGTTCGAAGACAATTCTCCCTTGATGCCCGAACACAAGAAGAAAAAAGTGGTCGGCGTAAGCTACAAAGTGGTGCAAGCCGCCAGCGAATCGGGTGATGCTGCTCCTTCTACTCCAATCGGGGTGAACTTGCCAAACAACAACTGGATCAGAGAAGATTACGGTTCCAAATCGGTTTCGCTAGGAAACATCATTGAAGCGTATGAAAAAGCCGGCGGACCTTCATTAGTCGAAGAATTTGCCCACGATCAGGAAGAAATAGATCGCGCTAAAAAATACGGCGCCATTGCCGGAAAAATGCACACAGCTTTGCACGAAGTGGTTGGTCACGCTAGCGGACAAATCAACAAAGGTGTTGGTCAGCCTTCCGAAACCTTGAAAAACTACGCTTCAACGTTGGAAGAAGCCCGTGCCGATTTAGTAGGATTGTACTACATCATGGATCAGAAATTGGTCGATCTAGGTTTGATCGAATCACTGGAAGTTGGGAAAGCTGAATACGACGGTTATATCCGCAACGGAATGATGACGCAGTTGCAACGCCTCGAACTTGGTCAGAATGTAGAAGAAGAACACATGCAAAACCGTCAGTTGGTTGCTTCGTGGGTATTTGAAAAAGGAAAAGCTGCGAATGTAATTACCAAAGTATCACGCAACGGCAAAACCTATTACGATATCAAAGACTACACGAAACTCCGTACGCTCTTCGGTGAATTACTGCGCGAAATTCAACGCATCACCTCTGAAGGAGATCTCAACGCCGGTAAAAAATTGGTAGAAACCTACGGTGTAAAAGTGGACAAAGCCATTCACAAAGAAGTCTTGAAACGCGTAAAACCGTTGAATCTGGCTCCGTACAACGGATTTGTCTACCCTGTTTTTGTGCCGGTAACAAATAAAAAAGGCGAAATCACCGACATTCGCATCGAGAACAAACAATCGTTTTTGGAGCAGATGTTGTTTTATGGGAAAACCTACAGTTTCCTTTAGCAGAACCAAATTTAGAAACTCAAAAACTTAGAAACTCAAAAACTTAGAAACTTAAGAACTAAACCAGTTTTTGAGTTTCTGAGTTTTCTCCCTGTTGTAACTCTTTCTAAATGAATTATCTCGGACACCTTTACTTATCGGGAAACGATACCGAATTGATGCAAGCCAACCTGTATGGCGACTTCATCAAGGGTTCCAACCTGTCTGAATTGGATCCGGCGATTGAGCGCGGCATACGGCTGCACCGTTCCATTGATCATTTCATCGACCACCACCAAGTCATTCATGAACTGCTTCCGGTGTTGAGAACCGATCTTCCGAAAGTTGCCGGAATAGCCATTGATATTTACTTCGACCATTTACTGGCTAAAAACTGGTTGACCTTTCATCCGCAACCGCTTGACGACTATTTAACCGTTATTTACAATAGCCTGAACACCAGTGATAAGCGCTACAACAAGGAATATTTAGTGTTTCTGGAACGCCTGATTCAACACCGATGGATCAACCATTATCCTACGCTGGACGCCATTGACAGGATGTCGAAAAACGTGAGTTCACAACTTTCTTTTCCGAATCAACTGATGAACGGAAAATCGGTCTTTCTAATCCACGAAAAAGTCATAAGCGATGCTTTCTTCGACTATATGTGGTCAGCCAATGAACATTTTTTAACTGAAAAATTGAGAATATTGTCGTAATTTGCAGTGCATAAAAAATTGAATGACACTTCAAAAAGGCTACATAACATTTTGCTTTTCGCTGGTTTTGACCGGTGTTTTTTTGCTACAAACTGCTTGCGGATCAGACGCAGACGATGCCCGTAAACGTCCGCTAAGCACTAACGACAACGATCTTCCCGGCATTCTGAAAAAAGGAAAATTGCGCGTCTTGGCCGAAAACTCTTCTACTTCTTACTTCATCTACAAAGGCAAACGCATGGGCTTCGAATATGAGCTTTTGCGCGAATTTGCCGAAGATTTGGGCGTGGAACTGGAAATTGTTACCGTAAACGATCTCAATGAAATGAACCAACGCCTCAACGATGGCGAAGGTGATTTGATCGCTTGCAATTATGCCGTAACGCGCGACCGTCAGGATGTGATTAATTTTTCGCGACCGTTTTACCAAACCAACCAAGTATTGATTCAGCGCAAGCAAGACACCACGAAAGAAATGTCTGACGAAGCCTGGAAAAAATACCACGTGGCCGATCCGTTGCAGTTGGCCAAAAAGAAAGTGGATGTGTGGAAAAACTCAAGCTACTACGACCGTTTGGTGAACCTGCAAGACGAAATCGGCGAAACGATCTACATTCGCCCCACGCAAGGCAATCAGAGTGTGGAAGAATTGATTGAAATGGTAGCCGACGGCGCCATCGATTATACCGTTGCCGAACGAAACGTGGCGCAGATCAACGAAAAGTTTTACGACAACCTCGATGTGAGCCTTGCCATTTCGTTCAAACAAAACATTGCCTTCGGTTTGCGGAAAGACGCTCCGTTGCTTAAAAAGCGCATCGACGCCTGGTTGACCAAATTCATGAAAAAAGAAGCCTTCCGTTTCATTAAGCGCAAGTACTTCGATCCGTACAAACAAACTACCGGAACTACGGTGAATTATGCCATCAGCAAAGGCGGACTTTCACCGTTTGACCACATCATGAAAGCCGAGGCACAGAAATACGGTTTCGACTGGCGTTTATTGGCGGCGATTATTTACCACGAAAGTAAATTCAACCCCAACGCCCGCGCTTTTGGTGGTGCTTACGGAATGATGCAATTCATGCCGGGAACAGGTCCAAAATTCGGGGTCTACCCTTCTTCTACTCCCGAAGTGCAAATACGCGGCGGTATGAAATACATCGATAAAATCGACAAGATGTGGCACGACATTGCCGACCCAATGGAACGCAACAAATTCATCTTAGCCAGCTACAATGCGGGCGCCGCGCACATCAAAGACGCTCAGAAACTGGCAGTCAAACGCGGTCTCAACCCCAAAATCTGGGAAGACAACGTTGAAAAAATGGTCATGAACCTCGGTAAACGCGAATTTTATTCCGATCCGGTGGTCACGTCCGGCGCGCTTAGAGGAACAATTACGTATAAATACGTGCGCGGGATTATGGCGCGGTATGCGAGTTATAAGTCGATGTTTTAACGATTTCACTTCTTTTAAGAAGTCCCGTAGGGACGAAATCTGGTAACAAACTACACCCCGCTTAGGTTTCCGCCCCGTAGGGTCAGGACTATTTAACACACAACAAATGTCTCACCCCGCCTAAGGCGGGCGAATAATTTCTAACAACAATTTTTCTACGATATTACGTCCCTACGGGACGCCAGACCGGTTGGACATACCATCCGTCCCGTAGGGACGTAATATGGTAACAAACCGCACCCCTCTAACGTTTCCGCCCCGTAGGGTCGGGACTATATAACACACAACAACTATCTCACCCCGCCGCAAACCAGCCATGTCATTCGACCATCATTTTCAGAAAAACCACCCCCAACTAACTACCATTCAACTATTTTTACTACTATTGAAGCAACAATAACTACGAGACAAACACATGCGCATTAGTGGGTGGGCGTTCACTGATAAGGCGGATTTTTTCAAAGAAATAGTGGTTGGTTTGGTGGATTATAAACGAATTTGTTCAAAGAGTTTGTTTTGTTTCGACAATTGTTAGGATAGTGGCCATCAACAAAGACACAATAAATGGAAAAAATAAACCTTGGATATAATTCAACATACATAAGTTCAAACTTAATCGATGAGTTGGACTATATTATTGGAGGTTATGGACAACCAAACACAACTTTTATTTATTCTTTAAATTGTTTTCTAGAAGCATTTATTCTTAATTCAAAATTCTTTCTTTCCGAACAAGAACTGAAACACATCCAAATTCTTTCAAAATCCTTATTCCCAAACGGTAGACCGATTCTTGAAATGTTATCGAAAACTCAATCTTTAAATGTCATTGGTGGAATTGGCAATAATATTGGACGAGTTGTAAGTATTATAAAATTCGACTCAAATAATCCAACAACATATCAGGAAAGATTGCATGAGTTTATTAATAATGGAGTTGAGACCACTCATGCCAGGAAGGAGTATCTCATCATTCCAAACGTTGAAACTGAGGTTAATAAATTATTGTATTTATCTGTTGGAAAAGTGGATGGTGGTTTTATAGCTACTGCACATGAAAATTCACCTCAAGATTTCCACAAGCAACTTTGTAATATTACGTCTGAGACAAATATGCAAGCAACCTTACCTATTTATAGTTATAAATATCAAATATCTGAAGTTCAGCAAAGAGGTATTGCAAAAGATGTGATCGTTAATTTGTCTAATGCTTTTGAAGAAAAGCGGAAAACTATAGAGCAATATTTTGGTTCAAGACATCAAAGCCTACCACCTCTTGTAACAATACTATTAACTCAATGTCGCGACATCTCAGAAATTCCGAGTAAAATGATTCAATTAAGAGATGATTTTACAAAACTACGGGAATGTATTTCTACGTATGAAAAACGTATTGCAGAGGCAAATAATATTAAAGATCAAATTGAAGCCATCGATGAATTAAATGAATTCTGGACATTGTTCCATAAAAAGTATTCTGAAAACAAGCGATTACTTTATCAGTATTGGGAAATAGCCAACCAGTCAGATTACGAAAAATCTCTAGACAACTCAATTGATTCAGCCGATACATCGAAAATGTTAGAGGATTTAAATACAGGAAAGGTTATTGGTAAAGGAGCTAGCAAATTATACAGTTGGTACAAAGACAAAAAAATTAGTAATCGATTCAGAGGTGTAACCGACATTTGGAATCTCTTCGAAAATGCGCCTAACTTAAGAAAACAGATTGACGAATATGAAAGATTGTTTAAGGTGAAAATAGATAGAAATGAACTAGATATACTTCAAAACAAAATTAAAATACTCGGCATGTAATAATAAGAATGGCTGCCACTAACACTAAGCCATATACAGTTAATTGCAATTTTAAAAGCCCATCACTGAATGACAGAAAAGATATTTAAAAAAAGAAGCGAGAACCCAAATTTGGACCATTTGATGTCGTTATTTGGAAATAAGATAATGGCCGCTTTTATTAATGGTCATCTAATAATTGAAGCTCTATTAATTCAACTTATAGAACATAAAAATGGAAGTGATGAAAGACTCTCAAAATTGAACTTTCCAACCAAAGTGAAAAAATGTGTTGAATTTGAATATTTTGACGAGAAAATTGAAGTCTTTCTATTATTGATTAATGATATAAGAAATAATTACGCACATAATTTAGGCTATCAATTGACTTTAGATGAACTATTTTTATTAGCTGAAAATGCAGGACGGGCTGGAATTGATTTTTCTGATGAAACTATCTATCTAAATAAGAAACTTTCAATAGAATGGTATGGAGAATACGGTATAATACAAGAAATATTTCAAAATACCGCAATGGACTTATCATTTAGAATGCAAAGTCATGGCGGAGAATTTATTTTTTGTTAAATGCCCCTACAATTAAATACTACATTACAATTTATTTTATCACCACGAACAATCTTTATAATACCCCTAAATCTTGAAATAAGTCCGAATTCATGCCCCACGACAAAATCCCATTTACCGCTGTAAAAGCAGAAGTTGAACGCATTCTTTCACTGTCGACAACAAACAATTGGGACTTAGTCCCCGACAGTATCAATAAACTTGCAAACAGCGCTGGCATTCAGCTTCAATGGACTAAAATAGATTGGTGGTCGTCATTTGAATATGGACACAAAGACATTTCCAATGAAGCATTTTTCAGTGTTTTATTTCCATTGTTTGTTCCAAAAGATAACCATGTCATTATTGTAACAGATGAGTGCTTTGAAGATAAATTTGCCTATTCATTAAACTTTCAGGATTTGCCAGAATTTGTAGCAAATCGTTATCCTGAGATTCATCAAATGGATTTTTTTCAGCCGCACGATTTCCTATTTATCTTTCCAGTTGACGGATTGTTGATCGTTTTGCACCATGAAGGTTTTGTTATGCACTACCAAAACCCTCAACACTGTTGAGAGAAAAACTACACGAACTGTTTTCGAATTAACCTCCACAAAAACAATATTCCCCTATTTTTACCGCATGCAACAACTAATTGTAATTGTAAGGTGCACATTATAGCTCTATAACTAAATCGTCATAATATAACCCAACCAAATGCAACTAGTCAGACCCGACATGCTCCCACTAATTTCAGTATTTATAATGTTGTTTTTAACCCTCGTTGGAATAATCGGTTTAATGGTATTGCACAGCGGCATCAAATCTTTGCGTCAAAAAAAGAAAACTGTAGGCACAATTGGTAAAATCGTATTGGGTAGTTTAAGCGTAGCCTTTGTGCTCTACAATTGGATTGGATATCAGTTGATTTTTTCTGAAAATGAACAATTGATTATCGGAGAATACCGATCCTTAACATCTTCTGATGTATTGAAAGTGAACCCAGATAACACTTGGGAACTAAAAGGAAATCCCGAACTTTCTTGCAAACGCGGAACGTGGGAATATATCATGTCGGAAGATTGGTGTTATTGGAACATTGAATCAGAAAACATGAGGTGTAATATTCAAACCGGTTCGCCAAATACTATCGTCTTTAAAAATCAGCAATTAACATTTGAACGAATAAAGTAGCGCGAACCAGTAATTAGGAAAATGGTTTATGTTTGTATTGAAGAAAAATGCAACTTCGCCTTGCTACAAAAACCTTATGGAAATGCCGATGAAAACAAAACGCATACTTGTATTAATGATTTCCCTTACGCTATTGGGTTGTGGAGAAAGCGTCGAAAAGCTCAAAAAGACGGAAGAAATCGTAAAAAAAATAGATGCAGAAAAAGATGGTGATTTTTTCCTTCAAGCAAGCATCGAAGAAGAAGAAAGCCATCTATCTGTGACACTGAAACATGAGCTCTTCCAAGCTTATTATACTGGAGCACTGTATGATATCATTCTGGAGTTGCACCGGCAAAAGATTCATTACGATGACTACGAAATTAAAAGCCAGGATGGAAAAGTTGTATGGAGCGTTACCGATCCAGAAATTGACCAACTGACAAAAACCATTGACGAATCAAAAAAACTCATTCAAGTTCTTGAAAAGAAGGACTATGTAACTTTTCTTGATCATACTAATTTCAATGCATTAGGCATTTCAGATTCAGCTTTTCTTGCTCAGATCACCCTAAATCCAATCTATCCCAACACAGAATATAAGGGATTCTCAATGTTAGAGAGAGAATTCAATGGTGTGAAAAAGAAGTTAATGTACGTTTTCTTTTTGAACGCTGAACAGAAGCAGAATCTCATTGCTCTTTCTCCTGAAGATCAATTGGTTTATGGGTTGGAGTATTGAATTTCATAATCCAAAGCATTAACATCAACCCCATGACACCAATCCCAAAACCCAAACATTGCGGACAAAATTGGTTGGAAATGACACCATCAGATGGCGGTCGTTTATGCGGACAATGCAGTAAAGTAATTGTTGACTTTTCGAAAAAGAGTTGGAAAGAAATTGAGCAACTTCAACAACAAAACAACAATTCCTTGTGCGGAATGTATCATTCTAAACAACTTGACAATTGGGGACAAGAAATCTATTCGCGCAAAGACAATTTATTAAAAGTCGCAACCATAACCGGTTTAACAATGACATTGGCTCTACCGGCTTATTCGCAAACAACAAACCAAGTTGATAGTGTTTTTATTAAAGGCCACGTCAAGGACTTAGAAACAGGTGAAGATTTGCCCTTTGCTAATGTAACACTTAAGCACAATAACCTTCGCACAACAAGTGATATTGACGGAAATTTCAAACTTGTGGTTTCAAATCTAACTACAAACACACTACCTGACACACTAGAAGTTTCGTATGTTGGCTATCGATCGGCACAGATTATCTTTCAAAATCTCACTGAATTCAATAACCACAAAGATCTCAATAGTGATGAGGGAGAATTAACGATTGCTCTCATACCTGAAGCAGCTGAAATTATTGCGTTTTATATAACAAAGCCAACTCTTAGACAACGAATGAGATCGAAATTCCGAAGATGGTTTAGAAGAAAAGACTAAAATCATTCAAAAACAAATTGATCGATATTGATGTCCCTTAGGGACAAAATAGCTTAGCAAAATCGTCATCGTCATTTTTTTACCCCATCGGGGTAAGACATCCTTCTATTTTTATCTTGAAAAAGTGAATCAACTACCGTATTCCCGTTACTTTTACCCCATGCAACAACTCATTGTGATTGAAGGTGCTACAGCCAGTGGTAAAACGGCTCTTGGAGTTGCGTTGGCGCAGCACCTGAATACGGTGGTCATTTCGACCGATTCGCGCCAGTTTTACAAAGAAATTGCCATTGGTACGGCTAAACCGACAGCGGATGAGATGCAGGGTGTACCGCATTATTTTGTCGATTCCCACTCCATTCACCAACCGGTTTCTGCGGCGCAGTTTGCGCAGGAAGCCATGGAATTGTTACAAACAACCTTAAAAGAGTATCAAAACATCGTTGTGGTGGGTGGTTCGGGCTTGTTCATCGATGCGCTGTGCATTGGGCTTGATCCCATTCCGACTGATCAAGAGATTCAACTGCAATTGCGCGCTGAACTGGAACAAAACGGGCTTGCTCCGCTCCTTTCCGAATTACAAACAACCGATCCTGCTTACTTTAACGAAGTGGATCGTGATAATTCCGTGCGTATTTTACGTGCCTTGGAAGTGATTCGTTCTACCGGAAAACCGTTTTCGGTATGGCGCCAAAACAAACCTGCCCCGCGTCCGTTTTCGACTCGCCGGTTTGTGATTGAGCACCCGCGCGAACAGTTGTACAGTCGCATCAATCAGCGGGTCGACAATATGCTCGCCGCCGGTTTATTAGACGAAGTGAAAACCGTTTATCCGTTCAAGGAATTGGCTTCGCTGCAAACCGTAGGTTACAATGAACTATTTGCCTACCTTGACGGTACTGCTGATCTGAAAACAAGCGTCGACAAGATCAAACAGCACACACGCAATTATGCCAAACGACAACTCACGTGGTTCAAACGTCACCCCGAAGCAGTTTGGATTCCGTATAACGAGCCAAAAATCATGCTTCAGGAGATACTGCAATTGATTGATAACTAGCGCTCTGAAATCTTGGAACGATTCTTGAATTTCACCTGACAAATCCGTAAACCATGGACATCCATTTTGAAAACGTAATGCCCCATCCGCTTGCCTCTATCGAACACAGTTCGGATAGCATTTGGGGAAGTAAAGTATCTCTGAGAGCCGGACATAAAATCTTGCTCAACGCATCGAGCGGTAAAGGAAAATCGACCTTCGCGATGACCGTTTTTGGTATCAGAACCGATTATGACGGCATTGTTCGGTATGATGACCGCGACATTCAATCGTTTTCGGTTGACGAATGGGTTCAAATCCGTCAACGTAAAATCGCGACCGTTTTTCAGGACCTGCAATTGTTTCACAACCTTTCGGTAGCCGAGAATTTGCTACTGAAAAATCACCTCACCGATTTCAAAAGCGAACAAGAGATCAAAAACCTGCTGGCTGTTTTAGAAATCGACCATAAATGGAACGACCGTTGTGGGTTGCTTTCCATGGGACAACAACAACGTGTGGCCATCGTGCGCGCGCTGTGTCAACCCTTTCATTGGCTCATCATGGACGAACCGTTTTCGCACCTCGACGAGCGCAATAGCGTGCGTTGCCTGGAAATGATCGCCAAAGAATGCGACGCCCAGGAAGCCGGATTCGTGCTCACCTCATTGGATGATGACGAACGTTTCCCTTATGATTACGAACTTAAACTCTGATACGCCATGATACGCAAATTGCTTTTCCGTCATCAAGACATTGCCCAGCTTGTGATTGCCATTATCGGAGCTTTTCTGGGAATGACCTTCTTGCTCACTTCCATTCATTACCTCATTAAGGTGAATGAATTTGGTGAAGGAGCCGATATTTTAGGTCCGAACACGATCATTGTTCAGAAAAAAGTATCCACGTCCAATACGCTCAACATTGCCAAAACCGATTTCACGAAACGTGAATTGGAAAACATGCGCAAAGAACCGTTTATCATCGACGTGCAACCTGTTGAAACCAACAACTTTGATGTTTCTTTTGAAACAGCCGATAAATTGGTGCCACGTTTCCGTTCGGATGTGTTCATTCAGACCGTAGATCCTGATTTTCTGGATGTGAAATCGGAGAAATGGAAATGGAAAGAAGGCGATTCGATTGTTCCCATCATTATGCCCCGCGATTTTCTGGTAATGCTCAACACGTTTATGAGCGCCAGTGGTATTCCGCAAGTGAGCGATGAATTGGCGATGGACATCAAATTCAAATTCACCCTTTCCAACGAAACCGAAAAAGAATGGGCCAATGTGCGCATCATCGGGTTCACGAATGAAGTATCGTCTATTCTGGTACCACAATCGTTCATGAGCTGGGCCAATAAAAAATACGGAATCGACGATAATCAGCGTATTACCCAAGTGATGATCTCCGGAAAAGAAAGCGAATTTGGGTTGGTAGAAGAAATGCTAAAAAAGAAACACCTTGAATCGCGCAACGGACAAATGGTGATCGGTCGCCTGAAAAGCATGGTCGGAACCCTGATTCTGATTGTGCTTGGTATTTCCATCATCGCGGTTTTTGTATCCGGATTGGTGTTGATTCAATACCTGCAATTGTTGCTGAGCAAAAACACGTATGAAGTGCGCACCTTGCTTCGTTTGGGGTATTCACCCAAATTGCTGACGCGTCATTTCTTCCTGTACTTCACCAAAGTGTTTGGAGTGGTTGCGCTGTTGAGTCTGATTTCCTTTGTGTTATTCAAATTCTGGCTCGATGCGCTGTTTGAAGAGGGCGGTTTGTACATCGGCACTACGTTTACCGTTACCAGCATTGCCTCGTTATTGGCAGCATACGGAATCTTTGCCTTCGTTTCGTATCTCAACGCCAAGAAAGGCATCTACCGATCGAATAATGGTTAATATTCTGTTAAACCGGTGACTTTATTACTTTTGTAGACGTTATATTAGTTGTAACAAATAACTATTTTATGAGACACTTATTATTGTTGTTGTTTATTGGCGTTGCCACACTCGGTTTTGGCCAAAAAATGCGGTTTAAAGTTGCCGGATTGAAAGACACAACCGTATTCCTGACACGCTATTACGGCAAAGGATTGTACTACGCCGATACGGCTCAATCGAAATCCGGAGTTATCGAATTCGATACCAAAAACCTGAAACCGGGAATGTTTGCATTGTACATGCCAGGACAGAAATACTTCGAGTTCATTGTGAACAACAACGAAGAAATCAGTATTGAAACGGCCGAATCTGATTTGATTGGTCAAATGAAGGTAAAGAAGTCGGAAGAAAACAAAGTGTTTGTTTCATACGTTCAATTTCTTCAGACTCAGCGTTTGAAAGCTACCGGGCTTAAAACCACCCAGGAAGGTCTGAAAAAAGAAGATGCTCAATACGATTTAATCACCAAACAATTGGACGTTATCTCGAAAGGCGTTTCGAATTATCAGGATAGCATCATCAAATTGCACAATCAGAAACTGGTGAGTAAAATCATCAAGATGTCGGTTGAGATTAAAATTCCGGATGCGCCTAAAAACGAAAAAGGCGAAGTGATCGACAAAATGTGGCAATTGAATTTTTACCGCAAACATTTCTGGGACAACATCGATTTGAACGACGATCGTTTGGTCAATACTCCTGTTTTTCACCAAAAAGTGGAAACTTACTTCGGTAAAACCATGATTGTACCGCATCCTGATTCAATCTTAGCAGTAGCCTTCCCGTTCATCGACGGCTTGAAAAAAGGAAGCGAGGTATTTAAATACACCGTTGATTATTTGACCAACTGGGCCGCAAAATCGAACCAAATGGGCATTGACAAGGTGTATGTATTGATGGTAGATCGTTACTACTGCGCACGCGATGAGAAAGGCAAATCGTATGCATTTTGGATGTCGGAAGACAAACTCACCAGCGCTTGCGAAGATATTCCTGTAAAAAGAAGAATCTTACAAGGAATGGTGCCACCGAATGTGATTTTGCCTGACACCAACAACGTATGGCGCGATTTCATGAGTTTAAAATCGGACTACACCATTTTGTATTTCTGGGATCCGGAGTGTGGACACTGTAAAAAGGTAACACCAAAATTGCAAAAACTGTATGCCGAAAAAATGAAAGCGCGCAATGTAGAAGTATTTGCCGTAGGAAAAGCCACCGGTGAAGATTACGAAAAATGGAAGGCATTTATCAAAACCAATGGTTTGTCGTTCATCAACGTAGCATTGACCCAAAAACTGTACGAAGCCGCATTGGAAGATGCCCGTCAGTTTGTGCCGAAATACACCAATATTGAATCGTTGAATTATTCAACAACCTACGACTTGTATGCCACACCGCGCATCATTGTGTTGGATAAAGACAAGAAGATCATTGCCAAACAATTGACCATTTCACAATTGGAAGATATGTTGGATCGATTGCAAGACATCAAAGACCCTGTGAAATTATTCCCGCCGGATCCGGAGGAAGAGGCGCATTGATCGTTGACGTGGGATGTGTTCGCTCCCATTGTTTTAATATTGATATAAAAATGAAATCCCGGAATTTATTTCGGGATTTTTTTGTGTGCTGTCGGCGCGGAACGCATCAGTGAATATGTATTTACCTCAAAAATCTGAAAGATTTTATTTTCGCCTAATTGGTTGCACATGTGCAACTTCTTTGTGTCCTCTGCGCCTTTGCGTTAATTATTTTCACCGCAGAGGCGCAAAGACCGCAGAGATTAGGCTGCTTTGCAGGCTAATAAAACGACAATAAATTGTACCGTGATTCGCATTCTGCAATATTTATATTGGGTGTTAATTGTGATTATATCCCGACGCATTATACGCCCAAACATGAATAAAATGAATGACACAATATTATTGACCAATAACAGGACGCTGGGTCCCCAACCAATTATTTAAACCAACATTTTATATGGGTCATCTAAAATATTGGTGTGGGATGATTTATGTCATTAAACGTTTATATTCATTCATTTTATTCATTCACATAGAATTGGCGCGGGATGCGTCCCGCGCCTACGGTCGTGGTTTCCAATTTATGACGTTGTTTCGAATGTATTTTTCAACATTTTCATATTCTGTTTCATCACGAATAATTCGATCATAATACCGCGATTGCCATTCGAATGGGATATTATTGATTCGGGCATAGGTTGTCACCGCTGCCTTAAATCCCCGAATGATGGAACCAATATTTTGTGATTGAATCCCCATGGCATTGGGACTGAATTCTCTGTTGAATTCATTTTCACCTATGGTAATAATTGCATGAAAATGATCGGGCATCACAATGAATTCACCTAATTCAATCTGTGTATCCGGTCGCAATTGTATTGATTTTTTCCATTCGTTTTCAGCACATATTCCTAATAGTGACAAATGCATTACGGAATCGGATATTTTCCCGAAAACGGGTAATCTGCCTTTCACACAAATGGTAATGAAATAATGGTTTGAGCTACCGTAATCGTAGCCGATTAATCGGTTGGTTCCGTTTCGATAAATTCCTTTAAATCTGTCTGACATAGATTTAAAATACGAATTCCGGAAAAATGTTCCAAATAACAGATCAAAATTGTACGTAGGCGCGGGACGCATCCCGCGCCCAATCATGAATAAAATGAATGAATGGATAATATAAAAACACGGGATGCATCCCGTACCAACGAATAAATAACGTGAATGATTTACACCGACAACGCCCGTTCTTCCTTCGGAACGCGGAACAGCATCAGCAATCCGGCGACAAAGAAGAAAGCAACCGATAATACAGAGAATCGCATGTCGTTGAAGACCAATTCCATGGTTCCAAAAAACAGTGTTCCGCAAACGATTCCGATTTTTTCGGTGGCATCGTAGAACGAGAAATAACTGGCGTGATCTTCGGTTTCGGGCAAGAATTTAGAATAGGTAGAACGCGCCATGGCTTGTACGCCGCCCATTACAAGTCCTACAGTACACGCCAACGCGTAAAATTCTACAGGTGTATGAATGAGGAATGCGCCACCACAAACTGCTATCCAGATTACAATCGAGATACCTAAGGTTTTGATGTTTCCGATACGTTGCGATACGCGTGACATAATGAATGCGCCAGCCGCACCCAATAATTGGATCAACAAAATGGCAATGATCAAACCACTGTCATTGGGTTTACCTGTTACCGGATCAATGGGCCAATCGATTTCTTTCTTGGCAAAATAAGTTGCCATCAGCATAACGGTTTGCACGCCGGTGTTGAAAAAGAAAAATGCTGTGAGGTAACGTTTTAAACGGAAAGTTTTGCGGAACTCGATAAAGACTTTCTTCAATTCCGTAAATCCTTTCCAGATATACCCTTTTTCTTTCACGCGATTGG
>JBILJP010000035.1:0-21059 GCA_044377135.1 Fluviicola sp. | reverse complement strand
GTAATATCGTGACACAATTCGGCGTTGTAACCCTGATAACGGATCAAAATGGTTTTGGCTTCGATATCGGCAGGAGTAATTTCCAAATTCGGTAATAAACGGGCGATGAGTGTTTTTTTATTGTTGAAGGTGAAATACAGATCGTTTTGCTCATCATCCGAACGCAATTCTTGCAGGTTATCTACTTTGAAGGCGATGTCGAAATGCTGATTGCTAAACCGCGAATTGATCGGTTGAACCATCGAATAACTTTTCCCATTGAGTTGGTAGGAAAGCTTTACTTTGTTACCGTTGAGTTCTATCCAAATGGGAATATCACACAAACTACTGTCTTTCAGCTGAAACGGCTGTACGTTAAACGAACTTTGAAGGTATTTTTCTTCCGTGAGGATGCGTCCCTTCGAAAAAAGACTCACGTTCATGTGTAAGCGCTCAATGGCCATTCCAAACAATAATTCGGAACGCAACAATTCTATTTCGGAAGCAATATTATCCTTCGTGTTGATGTTTTCAATATCTACAATTTCTTTCCCCTGGTCTTTTTCACCCAGTTGAATAACCATTGAAGAATCGTAAATGGGTTTGGTGTATCGCAGATAAACGAAAGCAATAGCGGTAAAACAAGTCACAAATAACAAAGTCCACCACCAGTATCGCTTCAAAATGGTTGAAGCAACAAGCGGATTATATTCCCGATTGATGAGTAATGACGATTGTTGAGCTCCGTTCACGTAACTATTTTAGGTTTGAAAACACGGTAAATATAATCAACGCACTTGAAAGTAACGAAACCACCGGCGCGGCGCTTTGTACCGCTTCTCTGCCGACTTGTTCATTTGGTTCAACGTAAATGTAGTCATTGGCCTGTACAATCATGTCGGCGTACTTTAATCCATCAATGGTAGAAAGATCAAGTACATACACCACGCGTGAAGCGCCAAGGTTACGCATCAGTTTGATTTTATCGGCGCGTCCTCTATCGGCTATACCACCGGCCAATGCAATGGCTTCCATTAAAGTAGTATTGTTGTTTTGTAACGGAATGACCTTGGCATCACTTCCGTTTCCGGGAAATACAATCACTCGTTGATTGGTCAATTTAACCTGCACGTAAGGCTCTTGGTATTCCAACGCAAATGCTTTTGCCAACGTATCTTCGCATTGTTGCACGGTAAGTCCTGCCACCATTACTTCACCGACAATCGGAAGTTCTGCTGTTCCGTTGGAGCGCACAATGTATTCCGGAATTTCAGGGTTCACTTGCGCATCGTTCATTCCGGCCATATTTTCGACAATGCGTTTACCACCGTTTGTATAAAGCGTGAACGAAAATTTATCATCGCGTGAAATGGTGTATTCTGTAGTGGGACGCAAAGGAATACTATCGCTTCTTTCCGCAACTCCTTTCGGTGTTTTGAACATCAGGTTACTATTGATGCCACATGACGATCCTACTCCCAATAACAGAAGTACCAAACTGCCAAACAAACCTAATCTCATCATTGTATTCCTTTTTTTGCCAGCAAAGTACGGTAGTAATTTTCCATATTGCCAACCAATGTAGTATAGTGAAATTGTTCTTCTACGAACTTCCATCCGTTTTGTGACATTTTTTCACGAATTTCTTTCGAATTAATTAAAAGTGTCAATTTTTCAGCCAACGCCTCTGCATTTTTCTTCGGTACGATAAAACCCGTTTCACCATCTTTTACAATGTCACGAACTCCGCCAACATCGGTAGAAATAACCGGAAGATTACAGGCTTGAGCTTCAATCAAACTCACCGGTGTTCCTTCATTATCGGATGTCAGACAAATCAGGTCCATTCCGGCATTGAATGTTGCAATATCTGTTATCCAGGATGTGCACTGAATGCATTCACCATAGAGTTGATTCAATTGATTCACGCGTTCGGTAATCATTGCTTTCTCACTTCCGTCTCCCACAATAAAAAACTGCGCTTTCACACCTTGTTTTAAGACAAGCTCAACAGCATCCAGAAACAATGTGTGATTTTTGATTGGTGCCAACCTACCTACAATTGCAACGGCTACCTCACCTTCACTAAGCTGATATTTCGTGCGTGTCTGCAAGCGTTTTTCGGGAAGGTTTTCCTGAAACTTATGCAAATCGAACCCCAACGGAATCACGGTGATTTTTTCAGGCGCGCAAATCTTATGTTGCAGTGATAATTCGTCTTTCTGCAATGGACTAATAGCGATAATTCCATCTGATTGTTTGGCTAAACGTCGTTCAATGTATTTATACAAAGTCGTTTTAACTTTCCCGAAATAGGAGTGAAATACGTGACCGTGATACGTGTGAACGATTACCGGAACTTTACACGCCTTTGCCGCTTTTCTACCCAATGCCCCGGCTTTTGCAGCATGTGTATGCACAATATCGGGCTTAAATTCTTCGATGATTTGCTTCAATTTCTTATACGCTGCCCGGTCGGAAGCCAGATTCGGCAAACGTTTCATTTCTTCGATCAGCACGGGTTCTACGCCGTAACTTCTAGGTATGTGCAAGGAATCACTCTCATCTGCTTCCGGCAAACCACCCACCAAAAGGGTTTCAAAATCGTCGGATAAATAACGAGTGAGGAAAGTAGCGTTGTAAGTCGGTCCGCCAATGTTGAACCGATTGATGATTCTTAAGACTTTTGGCATAGTGTTGTCATTCGATCATACCAATGCTGAAAGACGATATACGCCCAAGCCGTGGCAGCCGTTGTTGATGATTTACTGTTTGTTAACTGACTGAATAGTTGTTGGATGGTTGTGGGGTGAAACAAGTTTTGTGCTTCGAGGTAATCTTCGTCAAGCCAAAGCGGATGCTTAGAAACCAAATCGGCTGTAACCAACCATTGATGGAGCGGAACTTCAAAACCGTGTTTCGGGCGCTTGAATACCTCATCGGGCAACAAGTCGGCAAAAGCCTCTTTCAATATCAATTTACTGGTTTTGCGATCGTTTTTCCAGTTTTCAGGTAAGCGATTGGCGAGTTTTACCACATCTTTATCCATAAACGGTGTGCGCACTTCCAGTGAATAACGCATACTCATTACATCTACTTTTTTCAGCATATCGCCCGGAAGCACCATCAACTGATCGAGTAACAGAAAATCGTTTAAAGAAGCCGTTGTAGCGGGCAATTCCAACTTGTATGGTTGCGGATGCTTCAAGAGTTTATCCGGAACATCTAACCCGATCATAGCTGCCAAATATTGGTATTGATCAGGCCAATCATAACGCAATAACTCGCCCATTTTGCCAATTTTCCGCAATTGGTTCGAGAATTTTCCTTCGCGGTGACCACTTGAAAAACGCATCACCGGACTCAAGGCTTTTCGTTGCCATGAAGGAATGCGTTGTGCCTTCAAAAAGGCCGTATGTTTATTGTAACCACCAAAGAGTTCATCGGCACCGTCGCCGGATAAACTAACCTTGAGATGTTGTGCTGTTTCTTTCGCCAGAAAATAAACCGCAATAGCCGATGCATCTGCAAATGGTTCATCAAAGGAAGCAAGCACTTCTTCCAATTCGGCAATTACATTTGATTCGTTGAGACGTATTTCGTGGTGTCTGGTTCCTAAAGCAGCTGCAACACGTTGCGCATACGGACCTTCATCCAACAATTGATTGCCTTCAAATGCAATCGAAAAAGTTTGTAATTCGTCAAATTCTCTGCGGGAAATCGCGGTTACGATGGAACTGTCAACGCCACCACTCAAGAACGTTCCTAACGGAACATCGGCTTCGAGTTGTGACAAAACTGCTTTGGTAACCGTTTCGTTGACCGCTTTTACCCCATCCAAATAGGTTGAAGGAGCCGGTAATTCATCTTTCGGAAACCAATACGCTTTTAAGTCGATCTGTTGACCGGTCACTTCCACATAATGTCCGGGAAGTAAGCGTTGAACATCCTCAACCATGGTCATGCGACTCGGCACGTAAGAATACGTGAAATACGCCGATAATGCAGCTTGACTCACTTGAAACGGAACACCGACCTTTAACAATAAAGGCAATTCGCTGGCAAAATAAACGCCGTCTTTCTGCACCGAAAAAAGCAAGGGATTAATTCCCATTCGATCGCGGGCAAGCAACATATAATCTGTTTCGGAATCATAAAAAGCGAATGCGAAACAACCACGCAAATCTTCTAAAGCAGCTTTTCCTTTTTCGATCAGTAAAAACAACAACACTTCCGTATCGGAATGGGTTGCAAATTGGTAACCGATTGCAGAAAGATCGTTCTTTAAGGCATGAAAGTTGTAAATCTCACCGTTGAATACCAGCATATAGCGACCGGTTGGGTCACAAAAGGGTTGGTGAGAACGTTGTTCGAGATCAATGATCGACAAGCGGTTGTGTCCGAACACCGCATTGGCTTTTTGGTGAATTTCCTGGTGATCGGGACCGCGGTGCTGTTGCAGATACAAAGCCTTTTCAAAGCGCTCCACAAGAGATATTGTAGGCGCTGTGTTAAAAAGTTTTATCCCTGCTATTCCACACACGAAGCGAATTTACCCAATTTTAATCACAAATAATTTAGTTTATGTTTTTCCCACTTCTTCGACACCTCATTTTAACAGGAATTTTACTGGTAGTTGGCAGTGGCTGGTCGCAAAATTCGGTTCAATCGGCAGTTGATGTTTTTGCCAATGATCCGGTGTTTGCCAACGCCAGCGTGGGATTCTTAGCCATTGATGCCGCAACCGGAGAGGTCATTGCATCAAAAAATCCGGCAACGTGTTTGTCACCTGCATCTACCGTAAAATTGTTCTCAACCGCCACAGCATTTCAGGTCCTCGGAAGTGATTATGCTCCAAAAACACGTATCTATATAGATGGAACGATCGATGCCTACGGAACAGTGAATGGTAATTTATGGATTCGCGGCGGCGGCGATGTTACCATTGGAAGTCGTTATTACAACGCCGAAGGAATTGAAGACACTTTGTTACGTGTTTGGGCCGATACCTTGATGAAAATGGGTATCAAACAAATCAACGGAGCCATCATTGCCGACGCATCCGAGTTCGGTTATCAAGGAGTTCCGGACGGTTGGAGCTGGAGTGATATGGGGAATTATTACGGGGCAGGTCCATCGGGATTACCGATCTATGACAACATGTTGCGTTATGTATTTCAAACAGGCGCTTCGGGCGGAAAAACTACACTAAAAGAAACCATTCCGGCCATTCCCGGATTTAGTTTTCACAATTATATTAGTTCGGGCGGAAGTGGTGATAATTCGTACATCTACGGCGCACCTTATTCGTTGGATCGATTTGGAACAGGAACATTGGAAGCAAAAGCCAATCGGATAGTGGTGAAAGGAAGCTTACCCGACCCGGAATGGCAATTTGCACAAGAGTTTTTACGCATTCTGAATGGACGCGGCGTAACCGTTCGCGACAGTACCAATACCGCCCGACAATTGACATGGGTTTCGCCTTCGGTTCGTTACGGATCTATGAAAATGCTACTCGAACACAAGGGCAAAACCGTTGGTTCCGTTGCGTGGTGGACCAATATGAAATCGGTGAATTTATTTGCCGAAGAATTGTTGTGCTGGGTTGGCTATTCAGCCTACGGAACCGGTTCTACTGACAATGGCGTTACCAAATTAGAGAATTACTGGACAGGAAAAATTCCTGTTTCGGGCATGTTTATCAAAGACGGAAGCGGACTTTCGCGCGGTAATGCCATTTCTCCGCGGCATTTTTGCGATTTATTGAAGTTTATGACCACCAGTAAAAACTTCGATGTGTTTTACGGAACGTTGCCTGTTGCAGGGATATCCGGAACACTTTCATCAGTCTGTAAAAATCAGGCAGGTGAAGGGAAAATTCACGCCAAAAGTGGTACGATGAACAGAATCAAATCGTATTGCGGTTATGCCGAAACAAAAAGTGGAAAACGCATTGCTTTTGCATTTATAGCGAATAATTACAATTGCACGGCAAATGCGGTTGTGGATCGGATGGAAAAGGTGTTCAATGCGATGGCGCTTTATTGATTTGGCGGGGATTTCAAGGTTTTTATTCCGTTCGTAATTTTGCGAATTTACATCCATTTATTTGATATGCCAATTTGCAATATTACGAACGGATTTTTTTGTTGAGAGGTTGAAAAAAGTGCTTTTTTTTCAAACTATTTTTGCACCAATTGATCTTTTTCATTAGCTTAAATAAGAAAAAACCTATGGGCGCTTCTAAAATTAAAGCTTTTACAGCATCACAAAAATCTTTTGCCAGAGTAGCAAAAGCCATTGGTCATCCGGCAAGAGTTGCAATTATTCAACATCTTTCTCAGGAGAGCCACGCAACCAATACAACCTTTATGCGATTAACAACCTTATCTAAAGCAACTGTACACCAACATCTGAAAGAATTGGTTGGCGCAGGATTAATCGTAGGAACGTTCATTGGAGAAAGGCATTATTATCGTTTGGTTCCAAGCGCAATCGACCGAATAGAAAATCTGAAGAAAGTTATCGGGCTCTGATAAAATGTAAAACGATTTAAGCCCCCTGTTTTATAAAATATCCTTGTTCGTAATATTGCGAATTCAAGTCCTTTTATTTGATATGCCAATTCGCAATATTACGAACGGATTTTCGAGCTGAAACCAGGTCAACATTTCTACAACGATTCCAAAAACAACAACACCTGTTCCCGCTCTTTTTTTGAAAGCTCCTTGAACTTGTTTTTGCTTCTTTCCCCTTCACCTCCGTGCCACAAAATAGCTTCTTCGATGTTGCGCGCTCTTCCGTCGTGCAGTAAATAAGTATGTCCGTTTACCGTTTGAATCAAACCAATTCCCCAAAGTGGTGGCGTTCTCCATTCATTTCCCGTTGCTTTGAAATTTGGCAATCCATCAGCCAGTTCACTTCCCATATCGTGCAACAACAAATCGGTATACGCGCGGATACGGACATTTCTCAATGCCTGAATACTTCCTCCTGAGCCGGTTACATGTTGCGGTGTATGACATCCCGTGCAATTCAATTGCTTGAACAATTCCCGACCTTTTTTGACATCCGGATTGCTTACATTCCGCTGTGCCGGAACAGCCAAAACACGACTGTACAATACCACCGAAGCCAAATCGTCATCCGAAATTTCAGGAGTCCCGCCATTTGGAAGTCCGTTGCAAGCAGTTTGACCCGCAGTATGATTTTCAAAAGGGAACATGTTTGAAGTAATGCCGATATCACCATTGAAAGCTCCTGCGACTTGCTGATAAATCGTCGGAACATTCGCCTTCCAACCAAATCGACCGATACTGATGCCTTGGCTCAATAAATCGGACACATAATTCACGCGCCCGGAAATTCCGTCCTGATTTCCGTCATATGGATCGGCAAGGGCTACTAAGCGCGCATCCGGAATTTGTTCCAACAAACCAAGTCCAATCATTTGTTGCGCAATACGCGGTGAAATGCGGGTAGTTGAGTTCAGTGCCCCGAATTGTTGGTTACCGATGCTGTAGGTTGGAACACGCAACGAATAACTGCTTCCATCCGGGTAATAACCGGTTATTTCAGTGTATTGAATGGTCATTTCACCTTCTTGCGGAACACCGGAAATTGATTGATCCTGTAGTTGTCCACCAAAAATGACGTCCATCATACTTCCGGAAAAACTACTGTTCGGCGTTCCTAAACGAAACAACAAACCTTCATTCATCACAGGCAATCCTCTTCCGTCGCGGAAATGACAGCCTGCACATGATTTGGCATTGAAAAGCGGGCCTAAACCGTCGCGTGCTTCGGTAGAAGATGGTGCTTCCACCCAATTTTGATTAAAAAACGAATTCCCAACATAAAACTGAAGGGATTCGCTGGAGGATAAACCGTTTACCTGGTAGGAAAAAGCATAGGAAGTCTGATCATACACCGTACAACTTCCGGCCGAAGCAGCCAGATTGGTACTTTCAAAATCTTCAATGAGCGGTTCTTTTTTACAAGAACTCACCAGAAACACTGAACAAGCAAGTAGAATGAAAAACCGCATTTTATCGGAGGTTAAAACGTAATACCGAATTCAAGGGCAATGGACAAAATCACGGTTTGTTCCGTTTGCAATGAAGTCACCACATCCAACACTTTCGGTCGTTCAGCTGGTAGCACAATTGCCTGATCAAATGGTGTATACATCAATCCAATGAGGGTTTCTGTGGTTTGAAATCGCGTAAGGAGTTCTGTGTTTTTCGTAGCATTCACTTCGACTACCAAATCTTCCAATGCATAGCCACTCACCAACGTTCCTCCCACGCGGGTATAATTGCCTTTGTAAAGATTTGAAATAGCAAGTGCGTTCAAGTAAATATCGCGGTGAGTATTGTCTGAGAAACATGAGTGTTCATCTTCTTGATTTGAATTTTCATACGCCACATAAATACGTTCCCCGGCCAACTCAATTCCACTCAACACACGCAATGAATTAAACATTTTACGTAAAGCAGTATTGCTATCCATTGCCAAAAATGTTTGACGGTAATTTCCTACACCATTCGGATTCCAGGCATCACTCACCTGTTGAAGCGCAGCCACTAAAATATCACCCAACACCTTCAGGTACTCACCTCTTCGTTGCTGGTTGCTATTGGTTCCGCCTACTGTAAGATAATCTGTATACGATCTGGCTCCGGCCCCATTCGCATCAAGGTCTTGTCCCCAAAGCAAAAACTCAATCGCATGATAACCGGCCGAAATATTTTCTTCGCTTCCGAATTCATTGGTGGAAATAATCGTAGTTGCATTAATGGTCGGATACGTTGCTACATTGTTGATGATTCCGGCATTCGGTGAACCAACCACATAATCCACATACGCTTCATCCATCGGCCAGGCATTGATCAAACCTTCAGGTCCGTCTGAAGCATTATCTATCGGACCGTCTACGAATCGGAAAATTTCAGTTTGTCCATAGACTTCACGTGCGTCCAACCAAGCTTGTTTTGCCGCATTGTGCGTTGTTAAACTCGGACTATCAACAAACGCATAGAGCGCATTTCTAAGATCCTGGGAAGTCAATAAAGCGTCATTGTAAACCGCAAACGCCATATCAGCATAGGTAGTTTTCAACTGCGTCTTTTGCGTAGCGTAAGGATCAGGTATTGATGCATTGTCATCTTCCTTTTTCTTTTTACAAGAAACTAACACAAGTGTTAACAGCGCGATGCAAGTAATAACGTTCTTCATAAACCAATTTTGGGGCAAAGCTACCTTGGCTTTATCCGTGTTACAATACCCTAAACAGGGTATTTATAATCATTCTAAATAAGTTCTCTTTCCGCAAAACAATAAGCAGTCAAACATTCCGTTCATTTCTTGGCAAAACACTCTTATTTGCTATCTTTACGCGCTCGAAAGGCACGAAATCTTTCTGTATATAACTAATGGAAACACAGTTAAAAAAAATAGAGATGGTTGATTTGCGTTCGCAATATCAGCAGATCAAACCTGAAATTGATCAGGCAATTCAAGGTGTGCTTGATGCAGCTCATTTCATTGGCGGGCCGGCAGTAAGCAAATTTCAACAGGAGTTTGAAGCCTATTTGGATGTAAAACACGTGATTCCATGTGCCAACGGAACAGATGCCCTTCAAATTGCGATGATGGCTTTGGGCTTAAAACCGGGCGATGAAGTGATTACACCTTCTTTTACCTACATCGCTACTACAGAAGTCATTGCTTTGTTAGGATTAACTCCTGTTTTTGTGGATGTTGATCCACGAACATTCTGTATTGATCCTTCCAAAATAGAAGCCGCAATTACGGCTAAAACAAAAGCAATCGTACCGGTACATTTGTACGGTCAGGCGGCCGATATGGATGCCATCATGGAAATTGCCAATCGTCGCGGATTGTTTGTTGTTGAAGACAACGCACAGGCTATCGGTTCGGATTATTTCTCCAGATCAGGTACAACTTCCAAAGTAGGAAGTATTGGTCATATTGGCTGCACATCGTTTTTCCCTTCTAAAAACCTTGGTTGTTATGGTGATGGCGGAGCGATGTATACCAACGACGATGCCTTGGCAAAACAATTGCGCATGGTGGCCAATCACGGTCAGGAAAAAAAATACCAGCACGATGTTGTGGGTTGTAATTCCCGATTGGATGCGATTCAAGCCGCAATCTTGAGTGTAAAACTTAAACGCCTGGATCAGTACATTGATGCCCGCATTGCGGTGGCTGATTATTACGACCGAGTGTTGGGAGCTTCTGAAAAGATTGCTGTTCCTTTCCGCGATCAAAAATCGAAACACGTATTTCACCAATATACCGTTCAACTCAATGGTGTTGATCGCGACGGATTACAAGCATATTTGGCAGAAAAAGGGATTCCTTCCATGATTTATTACCCGAAACCGGCACACAAACAAGGTATGTTTGCTTCGTTTCAGTTGGGCGATTTGGATTTACCGGTGACCGAAGAGTTAACCAAAAAAGTAATCTCATTCCCCATTCATACAGAAATGGATGAAGCGCAATTGGCCTTTATCTGTGAACATATCCTGAACTACGTTAACCAGAACTAAATGAAAAAAATTGCAGTTGTAGGAACCGGTTATGTCGGTTTGGTAACAGGTACTTGTTTTGCCGAAACCGGTAATCAGGTAATTTGTGTAGACATCGATGCCAACAAGGTTGCCCGCATGAAAAACGGCGAAATGCCCATTTACGAACCGCATTTGGATGTGTTGTTCGAACGCAATATCAAGGCAAATCGCTTGTCGTTTACCACCAACTTGGCCGACGGAATCAAAGACGCTGAAATCATTTTCTTAGCCCTTCCAACTCCTCCGGGAGAAGACGGAGCTGCGGATTTGCGTTACATATTGGGCGTAGCAGATGAATTAGGACACTTGATTCAGGATTATAAAGTAATCGTTGACAAAAGCACCGTTCCAGTTGGGACAGCTGAAAAAGTTCGTGAACGCATTGCCAAAAACGCACAAGTAGATTTCGATGTGGTTTCCAATCCGGAGTTCCTGCGTGAAGGTTTTGCGGTAGACGATTTCATGAAACCGGATCGTGTGGTGATCGGAACATCTTCCGAACGTGCGGAAAAGATCATGGAACAGTTGTACAAACCATTTGTGCGCCAGGGAAACCCAATCTTGTTTATGGATGAGAAATCGGCGGAATTGACCAAGTATGCGGCGAATTCTTTCCTGGCAACCAAAATCACCTTCATGAATGAAATTGCCAACTTCTGTGAGTTGGTAGGCGCTGATGTGGATAAAGTTCGCATCGGAATCGGGTCTGACGAGCGCATTGGAAAACGATTCTTGTTTCCGGGAATCGGTTACGGCGGATCGTGCTTTCCGAAAGACGTGCAAGCATTGGTGAATTCGGGCAACGAAAACAATTTCTCGTTTGAGATTCTGAAAGCGGTCATGACTGTGAATGAAGATCAGAAAACGGTGCTTTTCCCGAAAATGAAGAATTTCTTCCGTGGCGATTTGAAAGGTAAAAAAATTGCCATTTGGGGCTTGGCCTTCAAACCAGATACCGACGACATTCGCGAAGCTCCGGCTTTGTACATGATCGATGCTTTGACAAACGAAGGCGCAACAGTAACAGCTTACGATCCGGAAGCAATGGCCAATGTAAAAGCACTATTGGGCGACAAAATCGCCTTCGCGGATAACGAATACGATGCATTGACCGGCGCTGATGCCTTGTTGATTTGCACCGAATGGGGTGTTTTCAGAAACCCCGATTTCGATAAAATGGCTACCTTACTCAACGATAACGTAATCTTCGACGGACGTAACCTTTTTGAGGTTGCAGAAATGAACGATCGCGGATTTTACTATAGTTCTATTGGTAGAGCTACGGTTTCTTAATCTAATTTAGGAACTATGATAAAAACTGTAACAATCAATAATTTTATTGGATTTGAACGTTTTGAAATAACAAATGCTCAACCAATTAATGTTATAATTGGAGGAAATGATTCAGGGAAAACAGGCCTTCTGAAGTTATTATACAGTACTTCAAAATCGTATGAGGATTTTATCACCAAGGGAAATCCGCTAATGAAATCGTACAGTGAAATCCTGTCAGAAAAGTTACTAAACACTTTCCAACCAAGGAAATCAGGTTTGGGCGAATTAGTCACAAAAGGATCTGGTGAGAAATTACAGTTAGATATTTCTTACAGAGATATAAACGCATCCAGACAACAAATCCGCTTCTCTTTTGGAGACAGTACACAAAAAAAAATCAATGATTGTACTGCTGATGCCCATATTGAACAATCTATTTTTAACACCTTGTTTGTCCCGGCAAAAGAGGTGCTAACTTCGTTTGAAGCAATTGCTATTACTCGTGAGCAACACCAGATGATTGGATTTGACGATACATATTATGATTTAATTGTGGCGTTGCGCGTCCCAACACAGCAAGGTAATGTGATATCAGAATTGGTTCAAGTAAATCGTGAATTAGAACAATTGTTTGAAGGTGTTATTAAACAAAATACATCCAATAAAGAGAATCCATTTATTTTTTCAAAGGGCAACAAAGAGTTTACAATGCCACTTACAGCAGAAGGCATAAAAAAAATAGGTATCCTTACTACTTTGATACGAAATCGAAAGCTCGGAAAAAATTCCATTTTATTTATGGATGAGCCCGAGACAGCACTGCACCCAAAAGCAATTCGAAGCTTGGCAGAAATGATTGTAAATATGAGTGAAGCCGGTGTACAGGTTTTCCTTACAACTCACAACTATTTTATGATCAAACAACTTGCAATTATTTCAAAACGAAAGAATAAAGATATTAACTGCATTTCATTAGAGAAAAGGGAAAATGGTACAATTGGCTATACTGTCGAAAATCTAAAAGACGGACTCCCATCAAATTCCATTGTTTCGGAAGCACTTCTAATGTTTCAAGATGAACTAAGATCGGATTTAGAACTATGACTGTTTCAGAGAATGGAATAACATTAAATTTTCCAACTGATTTGGTTTTTCAATTAGATCAGTGTGCCGGTTATCTGCAATTAAAAAGTCATTCTGTTAAAGAAATGGACGTATGCTGGTTCGATAGAGAAGAGAATACTCTTTGGAGTATTGAGATGAAATCATTTACCAATTTAGCAGGTCATCCTCAGTATAATGAACAAGATGTTTCCAGAAGAAATATACTTGATTATTGGTTAACTGAATTGTATAACAAAACTATTCATACGCTATGCATGCTTGAAACGAATAGATCTGGCACAAAAGATTGTCGATTAGAAGGCATTACTGATACCACAAAATATAAGTTGATACATTTGTTACATGTAAAAGGCGGTCAAGAAGAATATTTACAACAAATGCAAGACGAGTTAAGATCTAAGCTCAAGCCGTTTTTAGCTATTTTCAGATCAACGGTTGCCATTGTACCGTATTCACAAACAAAAAATGGTGAGATATTACCGTGGGTTAATTAACATATAATGACAGAACGCAAACGCATTTTAATCACCGGAGCTGCCGGTTTCCTCGGTTCACACCTCTGTGATCGGTTCGTAAAAGACGGTTACAAGGTTATCGGAATGGACAACCTCATCACGGGGCGATTAAAGAATATCGAACACCTTTTCGGGAACGAACAATTTGAATTTTACCACCACGATGTGAGCAAATTCATTCATGTTCCCGGAAAACTGGATTACATCCTGCACTTCGCCTCGCCGGCAAGTCCGATCGATTACCTGAAAATCCCGATCCAAACCCTTAAAGTAGGTTCATTGGGTATTCACAATTGTTTGGGATTGGCGCGGGTGAAAAAAGCGCGCGTGCTCATTGCAAGTACGTCTGAAGTTTACGGTGACCCGACTGTTCATCCACAAACGGAGGATTATTGGGGAAATGTAAATCCTGTAGGTCCGCGCGGTGTTTACGACGAAGCCAAACGTTTTCAGGAAGCAATGACCATGGCTTATCATACATTTCACGGAGTTGAAACACGTATTGTTCGTATTTTCAATACCTACGGTCCGCGCATGCGTTTGAACGACGGTCGCGTATTGCCTGCTTTTATCGGGCAAGCTCTTCGTGGTGAAGATTTGACCATTTTTGGCGACGGTTCGCAAACGCGTTCTTTCTGCTATGTAGATGATTTGGTTGAAGGAATTGTTCGCTTATTGCACAGCGATTATGCTTATCCGGTCAACATCGGAAATCCGGATGAAATCACTATCAGCGAGTTTGCAGAGGAGATTATCAAACTTACCGGAACCGATCAGAAAGTGGTTTACAAAGACCTGCCGGTTGATGATCCGAAACAACGCCGTCCGGATATTACCAAAGCACAAGAATTACTTGGATGGAATCCGAAAGTTGGCAGAGCTGAAGGTCTTAAATTGACCTACGCTTATTTTAAAAGCCTTACCAACGACGAGCTAAACGAGAAAGAACATATTGACTTTGAACATTATATTCATTAAACCATGGGCTATTTTGCACACGAAACAGCTGTAGTCGACGAAGGTTGTACTATTGGCGAAGGCACCAAAATCTGGCACTTTTCGCACATTATGCCCAATTGTACCATTGGCGAACGCTGTAACATCGGTCAAAACGTTGTTGTATCACCCGAAGTGATTTTGGGCAACAATGTGAAAGTTCAAAACAACGTTTCCATCTACACGGGCGTTGTTTGCGAAGACGATGTATTTCTTGGTCCGTCGATGGTGTTTACCAATGTCATGAATCCGAGAAGCGCGGTCAATCGTCGCGATCAATATTCCAAGACTGTGGTGAAAAAAGGCGCTTCTATCGGTGCAAACGCTACCATTGTTTGCGGAAACGACATTGGTGAATTTGCCTTTATCGGTGCGGGCTCGGTGGTAACGAAAGAAGTACCTGCCTATGCCTTGGTAGTAGGAAATCCTGCACGCCAAATTGGTTGGATGAGCGCTTACGGGCATCGATTGACCTTCAACGAACAAGGTTATGCCACCTGCCCTGAGAGCAATGAAAATTATCATTTATCGGACGGAAAAGTCCAAAAAATTGACGCATGATTCCTGAAAATCAGAAAGTAAAATTTGCCATTGTCGGCTGCGGACATATCGGAAAACGCCATGCAGAAATGGTAAACCGCGATGCAGAATCAGAATTGGTAGCATTGGTGGATGTGCGCACGCGTGAAGCTTGTGGTGCTGACGCATATGATGTGCCGTTTTTTAATACAATGGAAGAATTGCTCGCTTCAGGGCTTGAATTCGACATTGTAAATGTGTGCACTCCTAACGGATTACACGCCGAACAAGCGCTGATTGCTTTGGAAAACAAAAAGCATGTAGTGGTTGAAAAACCAATGGGCTTATCGAAAGAGCAATGCGAAAAAGTGATTTTTAAATCCTTACAGCAATCCAAACAAGTATTCTGCGTCATGCAAAACCGTTATTCACCGCCAAGTGAATGGATCAAATCGGTGGTTGAAAGTGGCATCTTGGGCGAAACATTTATGGTGCAGCTCAATTGCTACTGGAATCGAGATGATCGCTATTACAAAGCTGGTGGTTGGAAAGGAACCCAGGATTTGGATGGTGGAACCTTGTTTACCCAGTTTTCGCATTTCATCGATATCATGTACTGGTTATTCGGCGACATCGACAATATTCAGGGAAAATTTGCCGACTTCACTCACAAAGATTTAACCGACTTTGAAGACTCCGGTTTTGTGAGTTTCGATTTCATCAACGGCGGTATGGGAAGTTTGAATTACTCCACAGCTGTTGCCAATCAGAACCTCGAAAGTTCCATGACCATCATCGGAAGTAAAGGAAGTGTGAAAATCGGTGGGCAATACATGAATGAAGTGGAAGTCTGCAATATTACCGATTACGAAATGCCTGAATTGGCACCAACAAATCCGGGGAATGATTACGGAGCTTACAAAGGTTCGGCAGCGAATCACCACTATGTGATCACCAACGTGATCGATACATTAAAAGGTCGCACCTCTGCTACTACAAATGCATTGGAAGGACTTAAAGTAGTAGAAATTATAGAACGCATTTATAAAGTACGCAATGAGCAACTCAATTTACAATAAACTGATTCGCAAAGAAGCCAAACTGGCGGTAATCGGTTTGGGATATGTCGGCTTACCGATTGCCTTGGAATTTGCCCGAAAAATCAAAGTGGTTGGGTTTGATATCAACCAAGTACGTGTTGATTTGATGAAACAACACATCGATCCGAGCAACGAGTTGGAAGCAACAGATTTTGATGGTTGTGATATCTTGTTCACCGCACAATTGGAAGATTTGAAAGACGTTGAATTTTTCATTGTTGCCGTTCCTACACCGATTGATGATGCCAATCTTCCTGACTTAAAACCGTTGTTGGGTGCTTCGCGCACGGTAGCACAAGTCTTGAAAAAAGGCGATTATGTGGTGTACGAATCAACTGTTTATCCGGGTTGTACCGAAGAAGATTGTATTCCGGTGTTGGAAGAATTGTCAGGATTGAAATTCCATCAGGATTTTATGGTCGGATATTCACCTGAGCGCATCAATCCGGGAGATAAGGAACATACGTTACAAAACGTAGTGAAAGTCGTTTCAGGCTGCGATGCAGAATCACTCGAAGAAATTGCAAAAACCTATGAATTGGTTGTTCACGCAGGGGTTCACCGTGCCGCATCTATCAAGGTAGCCGAAGCAGCAAAAATTATCGAAAACACCCAACGCGATGTGAATATTGCGTTGATCAATGAATTATCCATCATCTTCAACCGATTGGGAATCAACACCTATGATGTGTTAGAAGCAGCCGGAACGAAATGGAACTTCCTGAAGTTTTCTCCGGGATTGGTTGGCGGACATTGCATTGGGGTAGATCCTTACTACCTGACGCACAAAGCACAACAAGCAGGATATCACGCCAAAATCATCAATAGCGGTCGTTATGTCAATGATTCTATGGGCTTCTACATCGGAAAACAAACCGTGAAGAAAATCATTGCTCAGGGGAAACACATTCAGGATGCAAAAGTATTGGTGATGGGCGCTACGTTTAAAGAAGACGTTTCCGACATCCGCAATTCGAAAGTAATTGATGTAGTGAATGAATTAAAATCATTTCAGGTACACGTTGACTTGGTTGATCCACATGCTTCTTCTGCAGAAATGCAACACGAATATGGTGTTGGGTTGGTAGAAATCGGTCAAAACTACGATGCCATTATTGTGGCTGTCAATCACAAGGAATACCGCGGATTAACAGAAGCTTATTTCCAATCTATCCTGAAAGATGGAAAAGGCGTATTTGTTGATTTGAAAGGAATTTACAAAGGAAAGATTGCCAACTTGGAATACTGGAGCTTATAGTAAGACTTGAGACAGCTTCGCTAAAAGACAAAAGACTGGGTTACTGAACGCGGTCTTTTGTCTTTTAGTAATAAAGTCGAGCCTTCTTAACGCTTCGTGATCTTAGATCGCAACGTTTCACCGTTCATCGTCAATTCAATAATATAGATTCCTGCTTCACCCGTTATCGGTGTTTCGATTTTGGAAACATTCGTGTAGCTATTGTTGCTCACTACTTGTCCCGAAGCCGAATAAACCGTCACCGAAACTTCTTCGTTTTGTTGTGTGAAAGCGATGGTAATTTGGTCCGTTGTCGGATTCGGATAAATTGAAAACGGAGATACTGATGATGCACTCAAACCTGCAGTAGCTGTAAATGCAGTGCATGATGAAGTAGCTGAACAACCATTTGCTGTTACTGCAACCGCATAATTTCCTGAACTAGCTGGGATAAATGTTGCGCTGGTTTCACCAACTATCGGTGCGTTTCCGTTATCACAATCCAACCATTGGTAAGTTGCTCCAACAGCATTAGAAGTCAATGTTGAAGAAGTTACAGTAACGGTATTATCCGGAGAGGCAAAAACATCCAACGCTATCCTCTTATCCTGAGTAACCACCTGCACACCTACAAACGGAACAGTCACCCATGCCGTAACCGTAACGGTTATACTATCAGTTGGTGCTGTTGGTGCAGTTGGAGTACCATTGATTCCGATACAGCCTTTTAGTAGATTAGGTGGATTGGCGATGATTTTACAATCGCTATTGTGGCAATTGCTTGTTAAGCCTGCGGGAACTGTTGAAACAACATATTGAACGGAATCAAAATTGAGGGTAAAACCAAACATTACAGTATCAGACGGAAATACGATTGTCATCGTTTCCGAATAATTGGTTCCTACACAAGTAGAAGGAAAATTCGATGGGTAAAGCCCCGCTGTACTTGGAACGGGATCAATCGTACATTGTGCCGTAGCGATTCCGGTAAATAATACCGCTGTCAAAATAAATAGCAATTTTTTCATACTTAAAGTAGTTTTAGTGTTACTTCCGATTCAATTTTCAGTATCGAATTCCAGACAAAGATATAGCTTTTTAGTTGCTCGTAACGTTCTTAAACAGACTGAAGACCAATTGACTTGAGACTAAAGACGATGTTATGAAACACTGTCTTTAGTCTTTTAGCCAAGCGGTCTAAAAGTCTTCGGTCTATTAAGTCTCACCAACTACTTCATCAAATTCAGATGTCCATATACCAACACGCGTTCATCCGTTTTATTGGTTTTAAACTCAATTCGCCAGGAATATTGACCTTCTTGCGCCATCATTCCCATATACGATCCGTCCCAACCAACACTCGCGTCTTTCGACTCAAAAATGGTTTCACCCCAACGGTTAAATACGGTGAAGTTAAAATCATACGGATCGAACCCGGAAGTGAAAACAGGCTGGAATGTTTGATTGAACTCATCACCATCAGGCGTAAACGTGTTTGGCACATAATATACTAATTCTTCTTCAACTGTAATTCTTGCCGTATCCTGATCCTGGCAACCATTGTTATCTGTAGCTGTGAGAATAACGGTATAAACACCCGCCGCACCTGCGGGGAATGCATGTGTCGGAGAAGTCGAAATAGAGTTGCTTCCGTCACCGAAATCCCACGAATAATTGGTTGCTCCGGTAGAATTATTAATCATAGTAGAAATCGCACTTTCAGAACTCAATACAGAAGGTGTCGGCGTAAAAGAAGCTACAGGTCCACCGGTAACACACGTAACGGATGGATACGTCACATTCGCCGTGCAACCATTCGCACTGATAGCAACTACTACTAAATCTAGACATCCGGTAGTGTTAAACGTAACCGTTTGATTGCCACAACCTGTAACTGATTGACCGTCTGAAAAGGCCCATGTGCACGAGTTGCTATTAATTGTATTGCTGGTAAATGTCGCCACCAAAGGAGCGCATCCCGAGACGGTATTCACTGAAACATTAATCACCGGAATCGGATCAACGGTAATCGTGATTTGATCGGTAGCCGAGCAACCACTTGCCGTTTCAGTTACCGTAACCGTATAGGTTGTGGTTGTAGCAGGTGTGAAAGATACATTTTGTGAAACGCCATTATCCCACACAACTGATGCCGGATTTGGAGTTAACAAGGTTGCACTGAGAATGGTCGGTGATCCGGCACAAATTGCAAAATCAGCCCCCGCGTTCACTGCCGGAGCGTTTGCCGGGTTTAATGTAGCGCTGGAAGTCACCTGACATCCGCTTGCATCCTGAACCACAATCTGATAGGTTCCGCCGGCCAATCCTGCAAACACATTTCCACCGGTAAAAGACACACCATTATCGATACTGAATTGTAACCCACCATTCGGACTGTTGGCCGTAATATCAACGCTTCCATCCGATTGATTACAAGTAGGATCAACCATCGCCACATTTGTTATAGACGGGCCGTTGGCTGTTGCAACCGTTGCTGGACTTGTTACCTGACACCCGTTTGCATCTTGCACCGCAATGGTATAATTTCCAGGCAAAACGGCATTGAACGCATTGGAAGACTGAAAGGTAGCTCCATTATCAATGCTGTATTGTAACGTTCCGTTTCCTCCGCTGGCAGTAATGGTAATTGTACCATCGGCAGTATTACAATTGGCAGCTGTTGTTGCTACATTCGTAATGGAAATTGCCACCGGATCAACCAAGGTATAGTTTTGCGTAATTGGTGGATTCGACCCTCCGGCAGAAGGAGTCGTGATCAATATATTGTTGATTGCTACGGATGGATCTGTACCAACACCGTCATCATCATTATCCCATTGGATGCCAATTTGCAGGTTGGCTATATTGTTGCAACTTGCTGGAAGAACCACTGAGTAAGCCGTCCACAATCCTTGTCCGTTTGCACAAACGGTTGAACTCAACACACCGCCAAGCTGAATCCATCCTGTTCCAGGATTAATCCAAACAGTTGCCTGGTCATTCGGCTGATCACCATTGGCAATATAATCGAACGTCAGTGTTAGATTAGAATAACCGCTTGTGTTGATCAGTCCCGATTGAGCTCTTACGTGCGTTTCAGGACAAAACAAAAATCCACACAATCCGCCGGCATCATAGGCTGCACCGCCAGTTGGGTTAAACACACTCGTGATGTGTAACGTATTATCACCATTACTGGCAACACCGCATCCTCCGGGAGCAACACCACCTTCATTGTCTGAAACGGTGAAGAAATTCGGATCGGCTCCTTGAGTGGCAACAGCATTGCTTAATGACCAACTTGCAGCACCTGTTTCAAAATCCTCAGAATAAACGGTAGTAGAACCGCCACCCGAACTGGCATCTGAAATGGTTACGCTGTAGTTTCCGGCACATAAATCAGTAATGATCGGCGTATTGCCTCCTATGATTGATCCTGTGCCGTCATGCCAAACATACGTGTAAGGAACAACACCACCGACCGGGGTTGCTTGTATAGAACCATTGCAACTTCCCGTGCAAGTAGGATCGGTTACAGTAGAAGATGAAACGGTAATTTGCGCAAAGGAAAACCCATAGGCAATTAACGCCATGACGAGAGTGGAGAGTCTAATCATAAATTATTGAAGTAGTTTTTTGATTGACGCTAAGAAGGGAAAATGGTTGTGTTTTTTATCCCGATATTCGACAGAAAGCATAAATTATTCGA
>JBILJP010000344.1:0-5797 GCA_044377135.1 Fluviicola sp. | reverse complement strand
ATGAAGTGGTTTTTGTTGATAACGATTTTAGGAATTTCATCGGTTTTCACTGCACAAAAAGCATTTCAACAAAATCTGTGGGGAAGTCTGGTTTGGAATCATCAATGGAATGAAAGAGTTGAAACGGTGGCTGATGTTGGTTACCGACAATGTGATCAGTTCGTTCAAAAACGGAGGCAAGTACTGAGCAGGTTGACAGCATTGTATCGTTTCAAGAATGGTTTTTCAGCCGGAATAGGATTCGCTTGGTTTCAACATTCTGCGTTAACCTCTATTGCAACAACAAACGAGTATCGCCCCTTTTTGCAAATGGGTTATCGATTCGGGAAAGGAGCATGGAGTTGGCAGTTGCGTTACCGACAAGAGTGCAGAATGTATCCGTCAACTGATAAGCAATTCAACAGAACACGATTACAGATTCAACTTCGTCGCAAAACACGATTTTCATGGTTACAACCGGCTGCAAGTATTGAAGGATTTGCAACCATCCAACGGAAAGGATTGCTCGAATCACGCATCACAATCGGCAACAATTTCATCGTTAAAAACCAGACGCTTTTTCTGTTTTACACTTTACAAAACCAAACATCAGTAGATGGAAACCAACATATTATCGGGCTACAATACAGTATTAAAACAGGCGAAAATGCGAACGAACACCAATGAGCTTTTCCCGGTTTTTCTCAAAACCAACGAACTTTCCGTTTTGTTAATTGGAGGAAGCACAGTTGCATTAGAGAAGTTGCAAGCTGTTTTGGGAAATTCACCTCAAACACAAGTAACAGTTGTGGCAGAGCAATTTTCGGATGAATTTGTGTCTTTTACCCAAGATAAACCAACGGTTGAACTCATTGAAGATCGGTTTGACGAACAGTATTTGGAAGGTCAGCAATTGGTGATTTCGGCGGTAAACAATGAAGAACTTTCTGCAGAAATCCGTGAAAAGGCAAACGAAAAAGGATTGTTGTACAACGCTGCGGATAAACCCGAATTGTGCGATTTTTACCTCGGATCAGTTGTCACGAAAGGAAACCTGAAAATCGGCATTTCGACCAATGGGAAATCACCAACCATCGCTAAGCGTTTGCGCGAAGTATTACAGGAAGATTTGCCGAATGAAATTGATGAATCGTTGGAAAATCTGAGTCGTTTACGTGGTCACTTAACCGGCGATTTCAAACAGAAAGTCAAGAAGTTGAACAAGGTGACGGCAGTTTTAACCCGCAAAAAAGAACAGCCTTGGTACTTGTTTTCGTTTCGAAAACTCTTCGGTTATGTGGCTGGTGTTTTGGGGATGTTGTTGGCCGGACATCTGTTGTTTACATTGATTCCTTTGTCAACGATTTGGTCTTCTGCTACAGAAATGGTCAATTCGTTAGATGTGGATTTTCTCTACTACATGCTGGGTGGATTTATTGCACAAATGATTGACGGAGCACTTGGAATGGCCTATGGAGTAAGCGCAACGACGTTTTTGCTTTCGTTTGGAGTGAGTCCTGCGGTAGCAAGTATGAGCGTTCACACCTCCGAAATTTTCACTAGCGGTGTTTCCGGTTTTTTGCACTTGCGTTTCGGAAATGTCAACAACAAACTGTTTCGCACGATACTTATTCCGGGTGTACTTGGGGCCATTTTTGGAGCCTATGTGCTTACCGAGTTTGAAGACTACAACGCTTACATCAAACCGCTTGTGAGTATCTACACCTTGATTTTAGGAGTCATCATTATCTATAAAGTGGTGCGAAAGCGCATCAATCGGAAGAAAGTGAAACATGCAGGTTGGCTTGCCGCAGCAGGTGGATTTTTAGATTCCATAGGCGGTGGCGGTTGGGGACCGGTTGTTTCTTCTACACTCATTGCACGTGGTAAAAATCCACGTATTGTTATTGGGTCGGTGAATTTGGCGGAATTTTTTGTTTCGCTGGCCAGTTCATTTACCTTCTTCACCTTAATCGGGGCGGCACACTGGCAGATTTTTACAGGACTAATTTTAGGCGGAGTGTGTGCTGCCCCGATTGCTGCTTATTTATCGCGAAAACTCAACGTGAAAGCCATGATGATTCTTGTGGGAATCGTAGTGATTATTGTGAGTTTACGCATTCTCATCATGACATTTATCTAACAAAAAATGACACAACACGAACACATCAAATTGTCGGAAAATCAATCACTGGAAGAATTGTTGCTTACGATCGCAACTGTTTTCGGTGAAAGAGCGGCGTTTTCTACCAGTCTCAGTTGGGAAGACCAGGTGATCACCGATGCGATTTTCAGCTTGAACTTACCCATTCGGGTATTCACGCTTGATACCGGAAGATTGTTTCCCGAAACCTACAGCGTATTGAATAGCACCTTGGAACGCTACAATCAACGCATTGAAGTCTATTTCCCGCAAACGGAAAAAGTGCAACAATTGGTGACGAAGAAAGGTCCGATTAGCTTTTATGAATCGCTGGAAAACCGCAAGGAATGTTGTTTCATCCGAAAAGTGGAACCCTTAAACCGCGCGCTGGAAAATGTGGATTGCTGGATCACCGGTTTGCGTGCTGAACATTCCGAAAACCGACATGATTTACCGGTAATCGATTGGGACGAACAGCGCTCAATTACAAAGGTAAATCCGTTGGCAAACTGGACGTTGGATGAAGTCAAAACACGTATCAGCGCCAATAATATTCCCTACAATGCCTTACACGATCGTGGATTTGTAAGCATCGGGTGTCAGCCGTGTACGCGTGCCATACGTGAAGACGATGATTTCCGCGCCGGCCGCTGGTGGTGGGAAGACAATTCGAAAAAAGAATGCGGGTTACATGTGTAAGGAAAAATAATATTGGACAGGGGAATCCACCTCCTCCGCCTCAGGCGGAGGAACGAGGAGGGTGGCAAATCCTTTATCTAAGTTTTACAAATTGCACCTCCCTTAATCCCTCCTCAAGGAGGGAGACTGATATAGGTAAAAAAGAAAACAAACAAAAAATGAGCGATTATTTAGATCAATTGGAAGCAGAAGCCATTTACATTCTGCGCGAAGTAGCCGGACAATTTGACCGACCTGCTTTGTTGTTTTCAGGTGGAAAAGACAGTATTTGTTTGGTGCATTTGGCATTAAAAGCCTTTCGTCCGGGGAAATTTCCATTTCCGCTGGTTCATGTAGATACAGGACACAATTTTCAGGAAGCTCTTGATTACCGCGATCAGTTGGTAGCCGAATTGGGCGAACAACTCATTGTGCGATCGGTTGAAGAAACCATTCAACGGCAAAAACTGCAAGACGGAAAAGGAAAGTTTCCAAGTAGAAATGCTTTGCAAACGTATACGCTGTTGGAAGTAATCGATGAGTTTGAATTCGATGCCAGTATTGGTGGAGCGCGTCGTGACGAAGAAAAAGCACGGGCCAAAGAACGCATCTTTTCGGTGCGCGACGAATTTGGTCAGTGGGATCCGAAATTGCAACGACCGGAATTGTGGAATATCTACAATGGTAAAATTGATAAAGGTGAGAACGTGCGTGTGTTCCCAATCAGTAATTGGACGGAACTGGATGTTTGGAATTATATCAAACGCGAAAATATTGCATTACCAAACATTTATTTCACCCACGAACGCGAGTGTGTACTTACTGAAAACGGACAACTCATGGCCAATAACCGGTTTTTGGAACTCGACCCGACAGATGAATTGGTAACGCGTAATGTTCGTTACCGCACGGTTGGTGATATGACCTGTACGGCAGCAGTTGAAAGCGAAGCACATACTGTAGACGATATCATTGCCGAAATCAAATCGGCTAAAATTTCGGAACGCGGCGCAACACGCATGGATGATCGCATCAGCGAAGCCGCGATGGAAGACCGGAAAAAGGGGGGATACTTTTGATAATTATAAATTATAAATGGAAGAATTATAAAGAGATGAACGAGACTTGTTAACTACTCTTGATAATTGATAATTCAACAATTCATAATTCAAATAAATGGAACTACTAAGATTTTTCACCGCAGGAAACGTAGACGATGGCAAAAGCACGCTCATCGGGCGGTTATTATACGACAGTGAATCGATTTCGACCGATATCATTGAAACACTCACACGCCAGAGTAAAACCACAGGCGTAAATGCCGATATTGATTTGGCGTTGCTCACCGACGGACTTCGTGCCGAGCGCGAACAAGGAATCACTATTGATGTGGCCTACAAGTATTTCACGACAGATAAACGCAAGTTCATTATCGCGGATACGCCCGGACACATTCAGTATACGCGTAACATGTTTACAGGTGCGTCCAATGCCGATTTGGCTATTATTTTGGTAGATGCGCGCAATGGAATTACCGATCAAACCAAGCGACACAGCATCATTTCATCCATTTTGGGTATTCCGCATGTGTTGGTATGCGTGAATAAAATGGATTTGGTGAATTACAGCGAAGACGTGTACAACGAAATTCAAGCAGCTTACACCGCTTTTGCAGAACCCTTGAATCTCAAACACGTTTCGTTTATTCCGACCAGTGCGCTGGCGGGCGATAATGTGGTGCATACTTCAAATAATCTTTCGTGGTACGAAGGTCCGTCGTTACTAGGGTTTTTAGAAAATGTTGCCATAACTGATCAGCTACAACCGGAAGAACCACGTTTTCAGGTACAGTATGTGATTCGTCCGCAAACAGATGAATTGCACGACTACCGTGGTTACGCCGGAAGTATTTTAAGCGGACACTTTCAAGTAGGCGACCAGATAAAGGTGTTGCCATCCGGTTTGGAAACAACCATCAGTGCCATTGAGTTGAATCGAGAGCAAGTACAAGAAGCTTTTCGCGGTGAAGCGGTTATTATCCATTTAGCAGAAGATTTGGATGTGAGTCGCGGAAACACAATTGTGCCGATTGATGAACTTCCCTTGACGGAAAAATCATTGGAGGCAACCATTTGCTGGATGGACAACTCGCCGTTTCAGCCCGGACAAAAATTGCTTTTACAGCAAAATAGCTTTCGTACGAAGGCCGTGTTAAAGGAATTAACCGGTAAAATCGACATTCACACGTATGAGCAATTGGAAAGTGATGGAAGTTTGAAACTGAACGATTTCGCCCATGTTACGATCAAAACAGCAGAGGCGGTAAGTACAGATCCGTATACGCAAAATCGCAAAACGGGAGCGTTTATTCTCATCAATGAAAACACCAATAATACCGTTGCAGCGGGAATTTTCAACTGATGGAAACCTACGATTCATTCATCGAACAACTGAAAAGCGTTCACAAAGAAGCGCAGCGTTTTCCAACGAAGGCTCAGGTTGAATTATTTGTAGCGCGGTTTTTCGATGTGCTGTTTTGCAATCATTCATGCGTTGCTGTTCAGTACATTGAAACCGAATTGAGTATTGCATTAGCTGATTTGACGCTTTGTCTGCAGCCGGATACTTTGTTTGAGCAACGTTCCGTTAACACAGTAATAGACGGGTTGAAGCAACGTCTTCCCAAACTGTATCAGGATTTGTTATTGGATGCAGAAGCAATTGAAAAAGGCGATCCTGCGGCGGTGAGTAGAGAAGAAGTCATTCGCACCTATCCCGGTTTTTTGGCCATTTCTTATTATCGTCTGGCGCATGAGCTTTCCAACGAAGGAGTGGTGTTTATTCCGCGAATGATTACTGAAATTGCACACGGCAAAACCGGAATCGACATTCATCCGGGAGCTCAAATTGGCCGGTCGTTTTTCATTGACCACGGCACCGGAATTGTGATTGGTGAGACAACCGTAATTGGTGATCATGTGAAATTGTATCAAGGTG
>JBILJP010000034.1:0-21092 GCA_044377135.1 Fluviicola sp. | reverse complement strand
AGTTGAATGAAACAAACGCAGGTTGGGCGTGGCCAACGATTCGCGGTGCACGATTTTACCCACCGGATTGTAATCCCACATACACCAAGGAGGTTGATAAATTCCTGTAAATGCTTCGGGTGGAAAATCAACCAATAAGTGCGAATGCAGCACAAAAAACACGTCCCGCACCTTGCGTGTAGGCAATTCTCCATAGGTTCCCCAAAACGGCTGATGGTCGATCAGAATGAGTGAATCGTTATCGGAATAGGTGAATTGGTGACCGGAAGTGTCGAAGGGCGCAAAATAGAGATGAATATAGGACGATTTCAGGTGAAAATTGATCACGGTATCCGAACAGGAAATCAAGGGGATTTCTATCAGTTCTACTTGTTTTACCGAAGCGCGTTGTTTGATCGAATCGCCTTTTCGGTTGAAGTGGGCAATCTCATTGCGTATGTTGGTATCAGTAAGGTTCCAAAAACTCTCGCTGGCTTTTAATTCCTGAACACTTACCGAATCTGACTGCGCAAAACTGTTCACCGCAAAGAAGAACCAAAAAATCACATACGCTTGTTGCTTCATAGAAGGAGGTTAAACTCGTTGCTTTAAGTAACTCGTTTCTACCAAAAATAGTGCCCTTTTGAGTTTTTAAGTTGGTGAGTTGGTCTGTTAAAACTTAGAAACTCAAAAACTCATGAAACTCAAAAACTACTCTACTCAATCCGTTGCTTATACACATAATTGATACTGTTATCGATGTAATGGTGGAAAATGTAATAGACGTAATTCCCTCTACACTGAATACTTGTAGGGTAAATGTGCTTTTCGAGTTTGACTTCTCCGATAACGGCTCCGTTTTTAGGATCGATTTCCAGTAAACGTGCCATGCCTTGATAGTCGAACCTGGCGAAAATGCGGGTTCCCTCCTGATTGATAATCAGCTCCGAATCCCATTTTTTATGATGTTGATAAATGATTGGGTAACTGCGAACACGTCGCCCTTTTTTGGTAAACACTACCGCCGAATCGTTGAGGTGATCAAAAATCACAATAGAATCGTTGATTTTAAAAGCCGGAGCATATACAGGGTGATTGAGCAACTCCAGGTATTTCTGCTGGGTCTCGAGCAAGGCATGTAATTTTAACTGATTGTCGACTGAATTGTCTGCCACAGGATCAACCACAGAACGTTCCTGTTTCTGCAACTCGCGCTGAAATTCGTCTAACGCCCGTTTGTATTTTCGGTTCGAAACGTAATACAAGCGCATCACCTGGTGCGAAAGTGTATCAACCGCTACAAAATCGACTGATTTATGCAAGGAACCATATTGCTGATAGAGCTGAATATTTCCATAAGAAAGCACGCACGCTTCAATTGTTTCCTCGGCGCGTTTCCGTGTTTGGCAATTGAAGAGCGACAATGAATCAGGCGAAAGATTGACCTGATACGTACTATCGGTATAATAAATGTGAATACCATTCATGCAATCGCGCACCAATGCTTTGGGGTGTTTACGAATGGGGAAATCTACCAACGGTTCATTGTAGGCATCTACCAATCGTAGCAAGTATTGATCGTGATCTTTGCACAGCAACAACATGCCGTCGTTCCACAATTGAAAATCGATGATGTGCACATTGGGTTTGGGGTAAGCCCACGAGAGTCGCGAGGCGGTGATCACGACCTCTTCCAGATCGGTTTGTTTGTCTTCGAGGTGAATGACTACAAACAAGGTATCTTGTCCGGCCGGCGGAAAGTTGATGAATTCTTCCTTGAGCTGATACGAATGGTGTTTTACGGTGAGCACATTCGGCAAGATGGGACACACCACCATAAATTCACCCTTTGAATTGGTAGAAACCAATTTATTTTCGACCGAAACAGTTGCTCTGCCAACCGGCGCATTCCCGCTGTTGACAACTGTTCCTTTCACCACAACGTCCTGCGCAAACGCGTTCGATCCCATCAACAGGAAACACAACAAAGCAATTTTCAACAGGTCATTCAAGTTTGTTACGATTAATCGATGCGCTGTTTGTAAACGTAGTTGATGCTATCGTCTATAAACCGATGGAAAATGTAGTAAATATACTCACCTTTGATTTGAATGCTGGCCGGATACACATGTTTATCCAGTTTCGTTACCCCAATCACCGACCCCGTATTCGGATCAATTTCGCGCAATTTCACCAATCCCTGATCTTCGTACTTTGCGAAAATGCGGGTATGTTCTTCGTTGACAATCAATTCGTTTTTCCAAAAATCAAAATACTGATAACTGATCGGTGACTTTCGATTAACGGAAAAATCAGCTGTAAACACCGTCATACTATCCTTAAAATGATCAAAAATGACGGTGGTATCGTTGATGGTGAGAATGGGAATATAAAGTTCTTTGATCAAATTCTGCTCGTAATGTCGTGCATTTTGCCACTTGCGTCGGTCGTCACTCAATTGAATGGAATTATTGGCCGTTACCATAGCCGTTACTGGAATATCATTCTCGGCGGCATAGGCATTCAGCGATTTGATCTGTTCGGTATCAGCCGATTGATACAGCAACCTGTTTTCATGCGTAGTTCGATTCACCAATGTGTAATCTACCGCTTTGTTGTGCGGTCCTAATTGCTTAAAAACAACATAGTCGTCTTGGGCAAGCGAACACGGCGCCAGCGACTGTTTAAAATCGGCCATCGGAGCTGCAGGCAACAAAAATAAGGTGTCGTAAAGCACCATTAATTCTACCGCACTATCTTCATATAGCAGGTGAATTCCATTTAGACAATCGCGAAAAAACGAAAGCGGGTGTTTTGGCACTTCCTGATCAAACAATGTCTTGTTGTTCTCGTCCACCAAGCGCAGAAAAAATTGTTTTTCAGAAGAACACAGTAGCAACATACCATAATCGCGTAAATCAAAATCAATGATGTGAATTGATTTTTCGGGATAGGCCCACGTAATTTTATTGGCGTTGACGGTAACTTCTTCCAAATCGGTTGATTCTGTAACCAATGTCACCACCACAAACACGGTATCATTCCCTGCCTGGGGCAAAACGATTTGTTCGTATGGATCGTAAAACGGATGATTGACTAACAATTGTACTGGCAGATAGTTAGTTGCAATGCTAAACCTGCCTTCCCTATCGGTGGAAGAAAAAAACTGACCTAATTTCACTACCGCGCCTTCAACGGGTTGTTGATCGGCATTTAAAACGGTACCAACAACGATCGTCTCCTGAGCTTGAATAGAGACATTCAACCAACAGCAAATCACGAAAAGGATGTAAATCGGTTTCATAAGTCGTTTCTAGTTCAGCTAGTAGCTTTAGCCGTCAATGTAGCCAAAATCATAATACAAGTGTCATCAGTCACTCCAACATTGACTAAAACGTGATAAGTATTTATTGTAGCTGAAGTAAAATGGTTATGTTCGTTTTTCCGTGACCGATTATTTTTGGTGATATGAAAAACGATTTTGAATTCAGACGGTTTGATCCCGAAAAACAAAAGTTAGTCTTGAAAGATGACTATTTGTTTGCTTTCGGAAAGTTTGATGGATTTACATACCGCTTACTAAATGTAGATTTCATTGTGGATCATGATTACAATTACATCATGATTATCAATTCTTCCGACCGACCTTATTCGTATACACAAGATACATTCCATCTAAAAATAGAAGGAAAGGTCACCAATCATTTGCAAAATAAGATCAAACAATTGCTCCACATGAACCTGCCAAATTTGAAGGAGTTTTATTATCACGACACCTACACTGCCAGCGGTGGATCCATTGTTTCATGTTACATCAACAATGGAAAACACAATGTTCATGCAATCATTCAAGATGATCATACCATCAATGATTTTGAACTAAAAGTGGAAAAACACCTTTTCCGTTTATCGGAAGAACTCTATCAATGGATGGAAGAATTGTATGAAGCATTGTTGAATGTGAGTACTAAAAACGGGTGATTACCATCACTTTTCTTATTGGAAAACTTCACTCTCCATCTCCCAACAAATTCCGGTCAATTTGTTTGCTCGCCTTTGCACCAAGGGTTTTTAGTTTTTCGATTTTACCAACGATATTACCCGAACCCTCTGACAATTTACCAAACGCTTCTTTGAAGTTTTTGTTGACGTCGGTTTGGTTCTTTTCGATTTTCTTGAGGTCTTCTATAAAGCCCACAAACTTGTCGTACAAACGGCCAGCTTCAATGGCAATGGTTACGGCGTTTGCGTTTTGACGCTCCTGTTTCCAGATACTTTCAATGGTTTTTAAGGTCGCCAATAAAGTAGATGGCGTTACAATCACAACGCGTTTTTCCCACGCCTTGGTATAAATATCCGGTTCCTCACGAATAGCGAGCGCAAACGATGCTTCCATCGGGATGAATAACAACACAAACTCGGGAGTTTGCAGACCTTCTATGTGACTGTAGTTTTTATCGCCCAATTGCCGCACATGTGCATTGATCGAAACCAAATGGTCTTTGAGTCCCTGTCTGCGTGCATCGTCGGTTTCGGCATTGATGTACCGTTCAAAGGCTGTAAGCGACACTTTCGAATCGACCACAATGTGTTTGTTCTCGGGCAGTTTGATCAGGAAATCCGGGCGAAGCATTTGATTGTGTTCATCGCGCAAGGTGGCTTGTTTTTCGTATTCCACTCCTTCTTGCAAACCGCTCATTTCCAGAATGCGTTCCAAGGCCAATTCACCCCAGTTTCCTTGCGTTTTTTGTTCACCTTTCAGTGCATCGGCCAGGTTTTGAGCAGAAAGATTCATCTTAGCATGTTGTTCCGAAAGCGCTTTCACCAAACTTTCCATCGAAGCAAATTGCTCCAATCCTTTTTCTTTGTTTTCGCGCACTTCGCTTTCAAACGTGGTGAGTTTTTCTTTGAAAGGTTTCAACAATAGTTCCAGCTGCGATTGATTTTCTTGTTTGATCGAAGCGTTTCCTTGTTGCACCACATCTTTGGCTATTGCGGTCAATTGTTCTTTGAGTCGGGCTTCGTCTTCGGCTTGTTTCTTGCGCTCGTAAGTCAATTGCTGACGCAACAATTGCACTTCTTTCAAACTTTGCGAATGTTCGATCAACGCTTTTTCCTTTTCGCCCGACAGCGAGTTTTTCTCAGCCGTCAACTGATCTATCTGCAATTGTGCTGTTTGATTGGAAGCGCTTAATTGCTGACTTTTTGCATAAAAAACAGCCGCGATTCCTACGCCGGAAACAGCCAATAAAACAAGAACAACCGTGAGTAACATGTCAGTGAAATTTGTTGGGTAAAGATAACTTTTTGATCAATTATGGATTATCAATTCGGAAATTATAAAGGCGGTTTCGGAAAGAATCCGAACCAATTCTTCATAATTGATCATTCCACATTTGCTTTTTGATCTCACCAAAGGCGGACACAGTGTTGAACGCTTGATTTTGAATGTTGGGTTCACCTGTAAATCATCAGACTTACCAGTAATAATTGAGCATAAGGTAAGGGAAATTGAACTTTTTAACCGGAACCTCATCAAAAATCAAGCATCGAAAATCCAACATCATTAAAAATAGGCTACATACCCAAAATGAATCTTCGAATCACGGAGTAAAATCGGGTTATTTTGTTGTTGCCCGAGTGCGTAAGTCAAGGAGAATATCCCGATGTTGGTACCAAAACTGATGCCGGTGCCAAAGCCCAGCGGGTGATCGTTGAGGTAACTGGTACTGAGATTGCGCTCATACCAGCTTTGATCGAAAAACGCAAACAGGTAGGAATTTCGATCGAGAATAAAACGGTATTCCACCGTGGCAGTTGTACGGGTAGTTGATAACAATTCGTCTTCCAGAAACCCACGCTGACTCAGATTTCCGCCAAAGCGCATCAATTCGTTTTGCTGAATATTGTCCGTAAAAAACGTCTCCGACACCGAAGCCAATTTCAACACGTGACGCTTTGCAAACGACAGGTAGGTTTCCAGTTGCAGTTTACCGCCAAACAACAACGACTTGCTTACGATGGTATCTTTTGTGACGGTACGTTGACCGGCTGTTCCTTCCAGCATCCAAATAAAACCGCGTTGTGGATTGGGCAAATAATCGATGGTTTGATGCGTCAACGACAAGCCGTATTGATTGCTTTTTACCGAACCGAACGATCCCGAACCTGCTGTAGACCCAAGTAAAGAAGAACTCCCATTTCGGTAAAAGGCTTTGAGCGTGTTTCCTGCCGAAAGGAAATAATTGACCCCGATCGTAGATTTTAGCTCCAGAAAAGTGGTGTCGCGCTTAAAGAGTTGAAATTGTCCGTCGATACCGAAAGGTGTGTTGAACACATACGGGTAACTCATCGTGATTTTCAACTGCGGACTTCCCGGCTGAATAGATCGCCAATTCAGATCAAACAACTCGCCGCGCTTGAGGGTATTTTGCAATTTCAGCCGCAAATCGCCGGTCAGTTGATAGGTCAATTTCACCGGATCTTGCTGCAGGCCAACCGTTCCGTTGAAAAGCGATACCGGTTTGCTTTTGAGGTAGAGAAACAATTCGGCACCTTCTTCGGTAAAGAGCAATTCGGCGGGTTTGGTTTCAGAGAGGTAATTGATTTGTTTCAGTCGCAACGGCACCAGATTTACCACTTCCTGCGAAAACAGTTCATCCACTTCCAAATGCAGGTAATTGGCAATGAAACGTTCCGAAATATTGATCTTTTCACCGATTACATGAATCTTCACCCAGCGCACTTCGGCATTTTTCTCTACAACCAAGTTGGTTTTGATGCGATTTCCTTCTATTTCCAGGCTATTGAGTCCGACTTTCGCAAACGGATGTCCGTTATTTTCAAGCGTTGTACGAATTTCATTCAGCATACGGCTAATCACCGCCGGATTGGCATTTGTACTACTAATTACTCTAGGTTGAATGCCCATTTTGCGAAGCAACGATTTGGTAGCAGGATCAATGGTAAATTCCACACGTTCAAATCGTGATCCTAAAACACCAACCACTCGAAAATGCGTGCTATCCAACCGGTTGATCGAATCGATGGAAAAGGTTAAAAAACCGCGTTTATACGCTTGAAGTTGAAGCTCTTCGCAATAATTAACAATCGAAATACTATCCGGCAACGTTTTTTTTTCGTGTTTGGTTAGTTGTTCTAATCCATCAACTTGATAGACTACCGAAAGTTGTGAAACACCAGTGAAACGGATAAAGACAGCAAGAATCAAGGAGATATAACATCGCCAGTGTAATCGCTTTTCAACCTCCAAAAACCTTGATTTCAACAATTTCAAATGGTAAATGTGAATAATAAAATTTATTTATTAACGTTAAATATTATAGATTTGTATCTCACACAGCAACTAGTTGAACACTTTAAAACAAACGACGATGAAAAGATTTTTGGCCCTTACTGCTATCGCAGCCTTTATGGCAGTTGTAGCTGCGTCTTGCGGTTCTTCAAAAGGAGGACACTGTGATGCTTACGGAAGTGTTGATCAAACAGAGCAATCTTCTGATTTAGCATCAAAGTAACAAACCATTTTAGAAAACTATAAAGGTCTCTTTCCCACAAAGGAGACTTTTTTTATGCCAAATTGTTTCAAAATCAACCACAATCATTCTGCTATCTTTTAATCTATCACCAATTTCAAAGCTTACACTGCCCGAAATTCATCCTATTAATTCTGAGGATCTATCCGATTCCATTTCTGTAAAAGTCAAATATCGGAATTGTTAGTGAGAGGCGGATTAAATACTATGAATGTTTTCGTCTTGAAGTAAAATTGAGCCACAGATTTTTAAATAATGTTGCCACAGATGGCTCAGATTTTCACAGATATGTTTTATTCAGTAACACTTTACCCAAAGAATGCTTCTGCATTCTTATCTGTGTTCATCTGAGACATCTGTGGCAAAATGGGTCTTTAATGTCAACAAATTATATGTAACACTTAAACTTCTATTTCAATAGAAGCTATCACTTTTCTCAAAAAGTCCGACTTAACGGATAAATGCATTCAGAAAGTTCGATAACAGCAAAACCAATTTCATTGCAAAAACCTCATTAACTTGAATCTACACCATTGAGGTGAATCGAAAAAGCAGTATTATTGAACTGTATTTTATATTGAACCACATTCACGAACAATGACCGGAGTTGAAAAAGATGACCTTATCAAATTATTAAAAGAACGCGAATTGGAATGCCGCATTCATGAACGCTCCTACCAAATTTGGTTAAAAGTGCTCACACCGATCCGTTGGTCATCCATTTCGGTTGGAGTGATCTTACCTTCGCTGGCAAGTGTAACCGTGTTTTCTGAAATCTGGGAAGCCAACTGGCAAATTATCTCGGGTTCGGTCTTACTTATTTCCGGTATCGTATCGGGTTTGCACAGCGCCTTGAAGTGCGACACTCATCAAACGGAATCGACGCGCATGTCGAAACGATACAGCTTACTAGCCGAAAATCACCGCGAATTATTGCTTCTGATGCCCAATGACTTATACGAACAAGCCAAAGCGCTAGGGAAAGAATACAAACAACTGCGCGAAAACACCCTTGTTACTCCAGCCCAGTGGTGCGAAGACAAAGCTCGAAATTATCTTACGAATAAAAGGCCAGTGGCAGTAATTACTTAATAAACAGTCAGTTTACTCACCAACAATCCTTTTGTAGTTTGCATTTTCAGATGATACATTCCTTTTGGAAATTGAACTTCAGTCAATCCTGATTGATCGCCCGCATAAACGATCGTTCCATTTGATTGAAAAACAGTGAGCGTAACAATAGGTTCACTGCAAACAATACTCAACGATTGACCTTCAGCTATCGGATTGGGTGAAAGTGAAACCTGAACTGGTGAATAAAAGTCAGACAATCCTGCCACACCTACATTGATCACTCCAACTGCATCCAAATCAAAACCTCCCGAAGAAAATGCCGTAGGGTAAGGATCGTTAATCGCATTGGCAGCCTGATCATAAAAAGCGTACTGTGGATCGATCGTTCCTACCACATCAATGATTTTTACATGGGTAATGGCATTCAGGTTCAGATTCGGGTTACCGGTCAGTTCATCCAAATCGAATGGCGTTCCATAAAATTCGCGGTATTTTCCAGCCAGATTATTCAACAACGTTGCATCGGCATAATTTTCAAACGGTCCAACCTGCATATTGTTTGGCGTATTCGAAGTAGCCGGAAAACGCACAAAATTTTCGCCATCACTACTTACCTCTACTACCGCCAATTCCAAAAACTCATCGTTAAACGCATTTTCGAACACCGCAAAATCAAACCCAGGTCCGTTGGTGATCGGATTCAAAAAGGTCAATACCGCAACTCCGCTATCGCCCAAACTCACTACGCCATTATTTCCGGAAGGACCGATTGCCATGGAAGCATCTCCAAAGCTCGCCATCCCTAAACCAGGATCTGCAATATCCAAATAACCGCGCTGAACCACACAGTTGGTAGCCCAAGCCACAATGGCATTGCTGTCTTTGTGAATTGCGGTGGTTGTGGGCGATCCAGCTGGTCCGGCAAACTGGGCTTGCGAAAGAAAACCGCAAAACATCGTAAAAATGACAACACTAATAATCCTGATCATTGGAATTGATTTTAGTCGGTTTTTTATCTTCGTCAAGTGCCACAAAAGTGAAACTTCCGGTAATGGCTTTGGTACGTTTGTCACTGTACATTTCTTCGATGTAAATATCCACTTTCACATCCAAACTCGTGGTTCCTATTTTCGATACTTTCCCAACCAGTTCAATGATTGTTCCGGCAGGAATGGGTTGTTTAAAATCGATGCGATCAGATGAAACGGTTACACAAATCTTGCGGGTAAACCGGGTAGCGGTAATAAAAGCCACTTCATCCATCAGCAACATCGCCGTTCCACCGAATAAGGTATCGTAGTGATTGGTTGTATTGGGAAATACCGCCTTAAAAATGCGTGTTTCCGATGCCGCTATTCGTTCTTCCAATTTCATAATTGTGGTATTTTGTTAAATCCGTAAACACAATGCCTACAGCCGTTTTTGCAGCAATAACCTCGCAAGAAGTGGTACAATTCTGTAAAAACTACGTAACCGTTTTCGGTATAATAATGCTTGTTTTCAATCAATGATTCCCGATTTGTTGGAAAAGCGGTAGATTGCGCTTCATTAGTCAAATCCTGATAATGCGTCAAACAGGTCGCGCACAAACATCCATACTTGGTTCGCTCCAAAAAACGAATCGTTTCAGTACTCAACGCAACACTTCTGCACTGGCATTGCTCAATGGCATCTACCTTGCATTCAAACGATGCATGACAACGCAAACACATTTCCTGCTTAGCGATTTGCATGTGTTTCGGAAATTTGAATAAAGAAAGTGTGTGTCTTGCAATTCATTTTAACATGTTTGTGAAAAGTGAATCGCATAGATACAATACACCCTAAAGAGGATGAATGTACAAATGGTTCAAGCACTTCTCGTGATGCTTAACCGTAATCAATCGATATGTATCTGGCTTATTCTCACAAGAGAAATCACAGTTGCACGACAGCCCGGGAATCAAAACCCGGTTCCATAAAAACAGACGTAAATCATCTGTTTTGATTGATATTTAGCCAAAGAACTGGCACGAAGGTACGGATACAAATGAAAAACACCTTGTTTTTCGTGTTAAACTCAAAAAAACAATCTTCCATCAAACTTTCAAGCCTCCTGTCTGTTCCACTACAAATAGCTATTTTTGCATCACTTTTTTAGATCAAAATGATTGAGACAGATATTATCATTATAGGCGCCGGACCGGTGGGATTATTTACCGTTTTTGAAGCGGGATTACTGAAATTACGTTGTCACCTCATCGACTCGTTACCACAACCGGGCGGACAGTGTTCGGAAATTTATCCCAAAAAACCCATTTACGACATCCCGGGGTTTCCTTCCGTTTTGGCGGGCGAATTGGTGGATAACCTGATGGAACAAGCAGCTCCGTTCAAACCCGGATTCACACTGGGTGAAGCGGCCATGACCATCGAAAAAACAGCTGATGATAAGTTCATCGTTACCACTATTAAAGGCACCAAACACGAAGCTCCGATTGTTATGATTGCCGGTGGATTGGGCGTTTTTGAACCACGTAAACCTCCTATTGGGAACATCGTTGATTTTGAAGACAAAGGGGTGGAATACATTATCAAAGATCCGGAATTTTACCGTGGTAAACGTTGCGTGATAGCCGGTGGTGGTGATTCGGCTTTGGATTGGTCGATCTTTTTGGCTGAAAAGAAAATTGCCAAAGAAGTAGTATTGGTACATAGAAGTAGCTCGTTCCGCGGGCATTTGGATTCGGTTCAAAAAGTCATCGATTTGGCCGGAAGCGGTCAGATTAACCTGATTACCGAAGCTGAAGTTGTTGGTTTGGAAGGAAACGGCGAATTGCATTCCGTGAAAATCCAACATGCTACTCAGGGTGAAATTACCTGCGAAACAGATCACTTCATTCCGCTTTTCGGGTTAAAACCATCTTTAGGTCCAATCGCCGACTGGGGCTTGGAAATCGAGAAAAACGCCATTAAAGTGGATACGAAGGATTATTCTACAAATATCCCCGGAATCTACGCAATCGGCGATGTGAATACCTACGAAAACAAACTCAAGCTGATTCTTTGCGGTTTCCATGAAGGAACTTTGGCAGTACAATCGGCATTTGCGCGCATTCACCCCGACAAGAAAAACATCCTGAAATACACCACCGTAAACGGCGTAACAGGATTCTGATTTTACTTCGATAAAACAACTTTAACAACCGCTTCAAAGATATTTTGGGGCGGTTTTTCTTTTTTTCGACTTATTTTGGGGCGAATTTAAGGCTAGACATACATGTGGAAAAATAGTTTCATCGCTCTCATTCATTTTTGTGCTTTCACGGTTCAGGCACAACATCAGGAATACACTCCGGATACCAGCCAGGTTATCCAACAACGATTAGAAGACTGGCAAGACCTGAAATTTGGTTTGTTAATGCATTGGGGAACGTACAGTCAGTGGGGAATTGTAGAAAGCTGGAGCATTTGTCCGGAAGACTTGAGTTGGGCCGCCGGTGGAAGAAAACCGGGTGTTTCAGATTCGTACAACGATTATGTGAACCAATACGAACAGCTGCAAACCACCTTTAATCCGGTAAAATTCAATCCCGAAAAATGGGCCGATGCAGCAGGAAATGCCGGTATGAAATACGTTGTTTTCACCACCAAACACCACGACGGCTTTTGCATGTTCGACACACAATACAGCGATTACAAAATCACCGACAGCCTCACTCCTTTCTCCACCAACCCGCGCAGCAACGTTACCAAAGAAATCTTTCAGGCATTTCGCAACGACAATTTCTGGATCGGAGCATATTTTTCAAAACCCGATTGGCACAGCGATTATTACTGGTGGAAACGCTTTCCGGCCAGCGACCGAAACTGCAATTATTCCATTCAAAAATACCCCGAGCGCTGGGAGCAATTCATTGATTACACCCACAATCAAATCAACGAATTACTCACCGATTACGGCAAAGTTGACATCCTTTGGCTCGACGGCGGCTGGGTTCGCCCCACAACCGAAGAAGAAATCGATGGTAAACTGAAAGACGTGTACGAAGGATCACGATGGGCTAGAAATCCGCAAAACCAAGACATCCGAATGGGCGAACTTGTGGCGAAATCGCGCAACTTGCAACCGGGTTTGATTGTAGTAGACAGAGCTGTTCCCGGGCCGTATCAAAATTATCTTACGCCCGAACAGCACATTCCCGAAACCGGACTTCCGTATCCGTGGGAAACCTGCATGACAATGGCCACCAGCTGGAGTTATGTTCCGAACGACACCTACAAACCAACCGAAGAAATCATTGAGAAATTGGTGGATGTAGTGAGCAAGGGCGGAAATTTCCTGTTAAACATCGGTCCGGGACCAGATGGCGAACTAGATTCGGTGGCTTACGTTCGTTTGCGTGAAATCGGTGAATGGATGACAGTCAACAGCGAAGCAATCTACAACTCGCGCATGTTAACCGCATCCGGTGAAAGCAACACCATTCGGTATACACAAAGCAAAGACAGCAGTACTTTTTACGTGTTTTTCTCTGAGTTCCCGGAAGGAAAAGTGGAATTGAAACAATTGCACCTGAACGGAGCTTACAGTATGAAAATGCTCGGTAGTTCCAAAGAAATCAAGTTTAATAGTTCAGAACACGGAACCACACTTCAGCTTCCTTCATCACTCAAAAAACAAGGAAAACACGTTTGGGTAGTAAAAGTGAGTAAACAGTAACTTGCTAATCTTTTTCTATTCCAACCAACAATACGTAATTGCATGAAAATTCTCGTTAGTTTCCTTTTCACATTCTGCCTTGTCGGTTTAGTGAAGGCCCAGGAAACACTTCCCTATAAAAATCCGTTGTTATCTACCGAAGTGCGTGTTGCCGATTTATTGAAACGCATGACTCCGGAAGAAAAATTCAGGCAATTGTTTATGATTCCCGGCGATTTGGGAACCGATTCTACGCAATACCATTCCGGTTTATTCGGATTTCAAATCAATACAAACACCCAACAAACCACGGCTGCCAATCAACTAATGCAGTACCAAGCCGGTCAAAACGCACTTCAAACCGCCATTAAAATCAACACCATTCAACGGTATTTTGTAGAAGATTCACGCCTCGGGATTCCCATCATTGCCTTTGATGAAGCGCTTCATGGGCTTGTTCGATCAGAAGCTACTGCTTTTCCGCAATCAATTGGTCTGGCAGCAACATTTGACACAACCTTGATGAACAAAGCGGCAGGCGCAATCGCAACCGAATGTCAATCGCGCGGACTGCGTTTGATTCTTTCTCCGGTGGTAAATCTGGCAACCGATGTGCGTTGGGGACGCGTGGAAGAAACTTACGGAGAAGATCCGTTACTCACATCGTTAATGGGAACGGCATTTGTCAAGGCATTCGAACAACGCGGAATCATCACTACTCCCAAACATTTTGCGGTCAATCACGGCGAAGGTGGTCGCGATAGTTACCCGATCAATTACAGCGAACGAATGCTCGAAGAAACTTATCTGGTGCCGTTCAAAGCGGTTATTCAAAAAGGTGGTGCGCGTTCCATCATGACAGCTTATAACAGCATCGACGGTAGACCTTGTTCGGCCAATGATTGGTTGCTCAACAAAAAACTCAAAGAAGAATGGGGCTTTCGCGGATTTGTGATCAGCGATGCCGGAGCAGTTGGCGGAGCAAATGTGTTGCATTTTACCGCGAGTGATTATGCCGATGCAGGTAAACAATCCATCGAGAACGGCCTTGACGTCACTTTTCAAACCGATATCAAACATGCTGAATTATTCAACCCACCGTTTCTAAACGGATCTGTAGATCAGGCAAAACTGGATAGCGCTGTTTCTAGAGTACTTCAAATGAAATTTGAATTGGGATTGTTTGAGCAACCTTACGTCGACATTTCAGCTTTGCAAAACAATCTTGATCTTGCACAGCATCGTGCATTGTCGAAAGAAGCGGCACTGAAATCGATTGTACTATTAAAAAACGACAATCAGGCATTGCCACTATCGGCTTCTTTAAAAACCATTGCCGTTTTCGGGCAAGATGCGGTTGAAGCCCGACTTGGCGGTTACAGTGGTCCGGGCAACAATCCCGTTTCCATATTGGCTGGATTAAAACAAGAACTCAACGGAAAAGCCACCATTCAGTATGCAAAAGGATGTGATCGTGTGGTAAAAGAATGGTCAGTTGTTGCTTCCGATTATTTAAGTCACACGGAAAACAACGCAACTCACCCCGGATTAAAAGCCGCTTACTTCAATAATATTACCTTGAGTGGAACGCCTGTTTTGGAACGAATTGATCCAAACATACAATTTCAATGGACCTTGTTTTCGCCCGATCCTTCCATCAATTATGATTTTTTCTCGGCTCAATGGACTGGCAACCTGATCGCACCTGCTTCCGGAAATTTCAACATCGGCATCGATGGAAATGACGGTTACCGCTTGTACCTCAACAATGAACTGATCATTGATACCTGGAACCAACAAGGATACAACACAATCCTCAAAAGCTATTCATTCAAAAAGGGAAAAGCGTACGCATTGCGGGTAGAATACAAAGAAGCCGCCGGGAATGCGAAATTCAACCTCATTTGGAATGCTGACCTGGTATCAAAGCAGCAACAAGAACTACAGGAAGCACTCAAAATTGCTAAAAAAAGCGACGTCTTAATTGTCGTTGCCGGAATTGAAGAAGGCGAATTCAGAGATCGTAGTTCGTTGGCGCTTCCCGGAAATCAGGAAGAACTGATTTTAAAACTAGCCGAAACCGGAAAACCGGTCATTGTATTGATTTCGGGCGGAAGCGCTGTTACCATGGAACGTTGGAAAAACAAGGTGGCTGCCATTGCAAGTATCTGGTATCCGGGAGAAGCCGGCGGAGAAGCGGTTGCCGAAATTCTCAGCGGAAAAGTATCTCCTTCCGGAAAACTGCCCATCACTTTTCCCGTTTCGGAAGGTCAGTTACCCTTGGTGTACAATCACAAACCAACCGGCCGGGGCGATGACTACAACGATCTTAGCGGACAACCGTTGTTTCCTTTCGGTTATGGATTGAGTTATACCACTTTTGATTATTCCAATTTGCAGTTAGACAAATCCGTAGCCGGAACCAACGATTCCATTCACCTTACTTGCACGCTTAAAAACACCGGAAATTATGATGCCGAAGAAGTCGTGCAACTTTACCTCTACGACGAATTATCGACGTTTGCCAAACCGGTCAAAGAACTCAAGGGTTTTCAACGAATCACGCTAAAAAAAGGAGAATCGACTTCTGTTTCATTTACCATTTCGCCCGACATGCTTACCACGCTCGACGCAACCTTAAAACCATTAGTTGAACCGGGCTTTTTCCGCGTCATGATCGGTAGTTCCAGCAAAGACATTCGTTTGAGAGAACGGTTTGAGATCAACTAATTTCATTTGCCAAACACTTTATTCGAATGCCATTCAAGCTAATAAAAGCAATAACAAACAATCACTTTCCGCTGATTGTTACTAGTTTTAGCCCAGAACTATACAACATATGAAAAAAACCATTCAATTTGCTGTGATTGCGCTCATTTCCTTTTCGGCAATGGCACAGAAAAAACCGGCTCCGGCCACCACTGCTCCTTTCGATGCTTCAACAGTTAGCGCCCTTAATTTTAGATTAGTTGGTCCCGCTTTGACATCGGGTCGTATTTCCGATTTGGCCATTCACCCCAAAAATCAGGATGTGTGGTACATTTCTGCCGCTTCGGGCGGTGTTTGGAAAACAACCAATCACGGAACTACATTCTCCCCCATTTTTGATAACTACGGATCGTTTTCCATTGGGTGTGTAGAATTGGCTCCATCCAATCCCAATACCGTTTGGGTAGGAACCGGTGAAAACAACAACCAGCGTGCCGTATCGTATGGCGATGGCGTTTACAAATCGCTTGATGGCGGTAAAAGCTTCACCAATATGGGGCTTAAAACGTCCGAACACATCGGTAACATTATCATTCACCCAACGGATGAAAACACGGTTTGGGTGGCAGCTTATGGTCCGGTTTGGAGCGCAGGTGGCGAACGCGGTGTTTACAAAACAACCGATGGCGGAAAAACATGGGAACGCACCTTATTTGTTTCAGACGATACGGGAATTTCAGAAATCGCGATCGATCCGACTAATCCGAACATTCTGTATGCGGCAGCGCATCAGCGCAGAAGACAAGAATGGACTTACATCGGTGGCGGACCTGAATCGACTGTTTACAAATCAACCGATGGTGGAAAAACCTGGCGCGAAATCAATAGCGGTTTGCCAAAAGGCGAAATGGGACGTATCGGAATTGCCGTTTCTCCAGCCGATGAAAACTATGTTTACGCCATTGTTGAAGGTCGCGAGGACAAAGGAGGATTTTTCCGTTCTACTAATAAAGGTGAAAGCTGGTCAAAAATGTCGGGCTTCAATACCAGTGGAAATTATTACCAGGAAATCATCTGCGACAATACCAACCGCGATAAGGTCTTTGCGATGGATACCTGGTTGCACCACACCACAGACGGTGGAAAAAACTTTGTGTTTACCGGCGAAGATTCCAAGCACGTAGACAACCATGCTATTTGGGTCGATCCACAAAATCCGGATCACTGGTTGGTTGGTTGCGACGGTGGTTTGTATGAAACCTACAATCATGCAAAAGACTGGAAATACTTTTCGAACCTACCGTTGATTCAATTCTACAAAGTAGCAACCGACAACACTTATCCGTTTTACAATATTTACGGCGGAACCCAGGATAACAATTCCATGGGCGGTCCTTCGGCAAGTATCAACAATGCCGGCGTTCTCAATTCAGATTGGTTCATTACCAACGGAGGCGATGGTTTCGAATCGGCCATTGATCCAACCGACCCCAATATCGTTTATGCACAATCGCAATACGGCGGTTTGGTACGTTACGACAAATCATCAGGCGAAAAAATCTCCATTCAACCCTTGCCCGGAAAAGGTGAAACAGCACTTCGCTGGAACTGGGATGCTCCGTTATTGGTTTCTCCGCACGATCACAAGACCTTGTATTTTGCGGCTAATAAAGTCTTTAAAACAACCAACCAAGGAGACGACTGGGCTACAATCTCGCCTGATCTTTCGCAACAAATAGACCGCAACAAACTCAAGGTAATGGGACAAGTATGGACCATTGATGCCGTGATGAAAAATGCATCAACAACCATTTACGGAAACATTGTTGCGTTGGATGAATCGCCGAAAAAGAAAGGTTTGTTGTATGCCGGAACCGACGACGGTTTGGTACAGGTTTCAGACAACGACGGTCAATCATGGACCAAAACACAATCGTTCCCGGGAGTTCCGGCCAATACGCGTGTTAATATGCTTACCGCTTCATTGTTCAACGAGAATGAAGTTTACGCTGTTTTCAACAATCACCGATCGGGCGATTTTAAACCGTACGTTTTCAAAAGTTCCGACAAAGGAAAAACGTGGGTTTCTATTAGTGCCAACCTACCCGAGAGAGGTTCTGTTTATTGCATCAAACAAGATTTTACCGATCCGAATTTATTGTTTGTAGGTACCGAATTTGGCGCCTATTTCAGCAACGATGCCGGAAAATCGTGGACAAAACTGAGCGGTTTACCAACAACTGCCGTTTATGATTTAGACATTCAGCAACGCGAAAACGACTTAGTTGCAGCTACCTTCGGAAGAGGATTTTATGTACTCGACAACTATTCTCCGTTGCGCAACTTGAAAAAAGAAACACTGGATAAACCGGCACATTTGTACCCAATCGAAGATGCATTATTGTACGTTCCTTCTGCTCCGCTTGGTTTAACAGGAACCGGTTCACAGGGAGCAGATCTTTGGTCGGCACCCAATCCGGCTTTTGGAGCTGTGTTCTCGTTGTATGTGAAAGACGTACCGAAAACGCTGAAAGAACAGCGTAAGGAAAAAGAAAGCGCCTTGGAAAAAGAGAAAAAAGACGTGTTCTATCCAACGCTTGAAGAATTAAAACAAGAACAATTAGAAGAAAAGGCGCAATTGATCTGGATTATTCGCGACAGCACAGGAATGGAGATCCGTAAACTGACATCATCACCTTCCAAAGGAATCAGTCGTATGAACTGGAACCTGCGTCTGGAAACCACATCGCCTATCAACCCGAACAAACATGCACCCGGAAGATATGAATCTGCCGATGAAGGTGCGTTGGTAACTGCCGGAACGTATTCTGTAGAAATCCTTTTGGTGAAAGACGGTAAAAGTGAATTATTGGTACCGAAAACAACCTTTAAAGTAAAATCATTGAACAACCAAACACTTGCAGCTACCAATAAAACCGAATTGATGCAATTCAGAAAACAAGTAGCCGAATTGGGTCGTAGCATAAGTGGTTCGGGCAAACTGATGCAGGAAACAAGCGAGAAATTGAACCTGATGAAAATTGCAATCACCAATTATCCGAATGCCGACATCAAATTGTTGGAAGAAGTGAGAGCAATTAAATTAGGACTGAACGATTGCTCTACCCTGCTTTACGGTGATGGGTTGAAAGCCTCTCGTGAATTTGAAACTGAGCCAAGTATTACCGGTCGTTTAGGGAATGTAGAATATCAACTATACGAAAGCACAACCGGAGTTACCAAAACGCAAAAAGACAATATTGCGATAGCGGCAGAAGAATACGCATCATATAGAAAACAATTAGACGCATTGATTCTTCGTGTAAAAACATTGGAAACAAAATTAGAAGCAGTTCCTATTCCGTATACAAAAGGAAATGACGAGAACTGGAAAGAGGATTAAACGCTTCTTTTTCAGATCATTTTAACTCCTTAAAAACACTTTCTTTTACTCAAAAGGAAGTGTTTTTTTTTGATTTAAACATTTTTTTAGTTCAATTAATGGGAGAACAAACTAAAATTAGCGGTAAAACTACAATCTAACGCTCTTTTTGTTTACCCGGCAATTAACGTTTTTATCGCTCAAAACCCGTTTATATTCGATCAATGACCTGATTTATTCATTTAAATTATTTTCTTTACATAAATAATTGGTTGTTAAAGATTAATCTTTAAATTTCAGTCAGCAAACAATCTTTACTACACGGCTTGAAACCCGAAGGTTGTTTTGCCAAATGCACTTACTACTGAAAACTACTAAAACTACAACCTATGAAAACAGATCTACACTCTTTTCCCGCTTCTTAAACGAGCTCTTTTTTACCGGAAAAACTATTTATTTTTTTGATTACGTAATGACACTTTAGTGGCTTTGCCAGGTAACATCAATGTCACCTTTGAAATTACTACTCAAAATGCATACTCAAAAGAGACTAACTTGTCTTGCTTTTGAACGGACTATTGCTGTCTTACCAACAGCTAAACTATAGAAGCTTACTAATACTACACATCATGAATACTAAAAACAACTACTGTCTTTTAATGCCATTTCACGTCCATACATTTTATAACAAAGGTGCGCCGTGAGCAACTATTTTCATCATAGTAAGAGAGAGACAAATGCAGCTGCACCATTGAAAAGCTCAAACAACACACCATTCACCACTATTCGTTGTTCGTGGCCCGACTAACTTTCTTACGATGAAAATTGAATCCATTCGTTTGTTACCACCAAAAGAATGGAAACTGCTATTCACGCATCAACATTATTGTAATAACCGGCTGTTAAAAAAACAGTCGGTTATTCAAACAAGTAACAAGCCGATTTGCAATGAGTTAAAGAATGATTTTCATCAAAAAATTTGGAATTCTAAAAAGTTTGACTAACTTTCTTAAACTAAGCGAATTTTACAACTAAAAATAAACGCTTTAAAAGCACTATTTACTGAAACAGAAAAAAAATAGCCTATGAAGTAAACAAACTTTTCACAAGAGAAATTTCTCGCAATACTTCGTTTCTCTTGCAAGATTTTTAAAAAAAACTGTCTTACCAACAGTTGAAAGATTGCAACACTATTTACAAATTAAAAAACACCCTATGAAAACATGTTACCCGAGAGCTGTTACCAGCAACACATCGGCCCGTTTTATCACATTCGATAAAAACGTAAGTCGATTCAAAACATTTATTCACCACATCCGTTTTTCTGCCATCGCATTGAGCGCTTTTTCTTTGATGGCATTATCATCCTTTGCGCAAGTAAATGCTTACAGCTACAGTACCTCAACCGGAGTCCCACTTGAAACCGGAGCTTTCACCAACCTATTAGGAACATTCTTAGATGATGACGTTTCAGCCACCACAGGCATTGGTTTCACATTCACCTATAATGGTACTAACTACACAACTTTTTCAGCAACATCTAATGGGTTATTCGAATTTGGCGGAAGCGCTGTAACAGATTACAATAATGTAATCAGCAATTTAACCGGACCATACCTGGTTCCATATTGGGATGACAATTACACCGATGCCAACGGAAATGTTCAATATCAACTAAAAGGTGCGGTGGGAAGTCGCAAATTGATTATTG
>JBILJP010000343.1:0-5808 GCA_044377135.1 Fluviicola sp. | reverse complement strand
TGCAAATATACGGAAGTTAAATCAACGAATTTTACTTCTACCGGCGTTTATTCCCGAAATCAAGGTTTTATAGGGGCTGCAAAGAATCTCGTTTGTACGTTGAATGGTGAAAAGTTCCCGAAAACCTCGTTCTTTCGCCTGCTAAAAATCACTATTTTCATGCAAAATTTCAATATGCGTCAATCTTTGGTTTGGTTATTCCTGGCACTTTCGTGCACCGTTTTCGGTCAAAAACGGAAAACCGAAAAACTTCATTTTAAAACCATTCACGATACCCGCTTTTCCATCGGTGATCGTATTTCGTTGGGAGAGGTTAACATCGTACTTTCTTCCAAAGGCAAAGATTCGCTCATCATTCCGGATAGTTTGGAGTTGTATCGCGCGTTTGTGCAAAAGAATACGCTGATGACCTTTAAATTGCACATGATCTGGCGCAATCAAGGCGTGAAATTTCCCGGAAGAACCAACTATACCCGCGATGCTTTGCTGGATTACCTCAATGAAGACGGACCTGACGCCAACGGAGACCTCAACGATTCAACCTGTTACATCTATGGTTTCAAACATTCATTTTTCAAACAAAAACCGCTGTTGATCATCGAATTGGAAGTAATCGACATGCAATCCATGAATAATCTGAATACACCAGTTCAAGGAACAATCAGCTTGCCGGAAATGAATATGCTTTACCGAGGTTATAATAACATCGTTGAGTATGCGGTAAGCGGACAATACGATAGTATATGGCTAGTTGGCAATGGTGTCAGTTTAACGGCGACAGGGAATCAATATATAGCTCGAATTAGCACAACCGCTCGGGAAGTTTCCATTTCACTTTATTCCAATTATGGAAATGATACGACTGAACATGGTGTTTTTAAGTATCGTGTTTCTAATTTGCCGTTGCCGAGTATTTATATTGGATCGGTTCCTATTGAAGGTATTAATGATCTTTCCGAAAGCACCTTTTTGGCAATGACAAAATTTTTCGCGAAATATCCTCCTGAAATTCCATTGAAGGCCACATTTGAAGTGAAAAGTGTCTCTATTAAAATAGGTGATGTTCATGTTTTGAATGTTGGTCGCAGTTATACAGCCGAGTTTTTAAAAGCCTTCGAAGCAGCTGAAGAAGGTACTGTGATTACGTATGAATCATTTAATATTGAAGGACCTTCAGGCATTCATACGATTATTGGACCGTTCACAAGAATTAAGAAATCTAAAAAAGGAAGCACATTTTTTGATGAAAAGAATGCTCCTTGCCAAGGATAAATCTCATCAAAAATCAAGCATCAAAAATCACTTCGTTTCCTCAACCGCCCGCTGAATAATCCTTCCCGCTTCCTCAATCTCTTCCCGTGAAATCGTCAACGGAGGCGAAAGCCTGAAACTATACGGATGCGATAAGAACCAAAAACTGATCAATCCGAGTTCCAAACAACGGTTCACCACTTTTTCTACGCGTTCAAACGATACCATATCACAGGCAAACATCATCCCAACGCGACGAATTTCTCTGATTTCGTCAATTTCAGACAACATATCTTCTAATAATTGCCCGTTTTCTTCTACCAAGTTAAAATCAATTTCCGAAGCGAAAACATCCAGTGTTGCCCAAGCTGCGGCTGCGATAACAGGATGTCCGCCAAATGTTGTAATATGCCCCAACATCGGTTGAGTCGTCAATTCTTGCATGTGTTCGTAACGCGCTACAAATGCGCCAATCGGCATTCCTCCGCCCAATGCTTTGCCCAACGTCAATACATCAGGAACCACACCGCTGTGCTCAAACGCGAATAATTTTCCGGCGCGACCCATGCCGCATTGAATTTCATCGAAAATCAGGAAAGCTCCCACTTCATCGCAACGCTGGCGCAAGGCTTTTAAATAGGCTGTAGAAGCCTGACGAACACCCGCGTCTCCTTGAATCGGTTCAATGATCACACCAGCAGTTCGTTCGGTGATGCGCGTTAAATCTTCAATTTCGTTGTGACGGATAAAATCTACATCAGGAAGTAATGGGCGAAACGCAATCTTTTTGACCTCGTTGGATGAAACACTCATGGAACCGTGCGTATTTCCATGATACGAACCTTTGCAGCCGATAAGTTGTGTACGACCTGTAACCCGTTTAGCAAGTTTCAGCGCGGCTTCGTTGGCTTCTGTTCCCGAATTGACCGGATAAACACAATTTAAGGAGTCGGGGAGAACCCGCGTCAGCGCTCGTGCCATTTCCACTGAAGCGTCTTGGATAAACTCTCCGTAAACCATTACGTGCAAGTACTTATCCAACTGCTCCTGAATGCGTTGAATGACCAGCGGATGACGATGCCCGATGTTATTCACCGCCACGCCGGCAATCATGTCCGTGTAGCGTTTCCCGCTTTTATCGTAAATAAAAATCCCTTCCGCCTTGGCTACCTCAATGAGGTATGGGAAGGGATTTGTTTGTCCTAATAAGTGTAAAAAATCGTGTTTATTCTCTGTCATGATAATGTCCTTGTCCGCGATTATCAGGCGGTGGTGGCGGACCCTGCTCTTTGAGTCGATCCAACAATTCGCGTCTGAATTCGTGCTCCAAACTTAAGAGTTTTAATGATCGCTTTTCACCGATAATCTTGGAAATTTTTTCAGCATACTCCTTTTTCAGTGCGACTTCTTTTTCGTCGTTTTCAAAGAGTGTCGCCATTTTCTTTTTAGCATCTTCATTTGATAGAGCGTCGTACCCGTCTTCCACTTCTTTTTGAACCTTCCGACTGGCTTTGCGCAATTCTTTCACCTTAGTTTCCAATTCATTGTAAACAGGCCAGAATTTTTCTGCTTCTTCAGTCGTTAGCGCCAATTCGGTAGTGATGAAACCGATTTTTAAGCGGTCAATTTTCTCATCACGTTCTTTCTCATTGATTTCTCTGTCTTCCCTGTTTGGTCTTTTATCGGGTTGCGCCAGCAATGTTACCGGTGCCAGCAACAATAACCCAAATACCGTTAATCGAATGGTTTTCATGATTGTTTATTTAAGTTTATTTATTAAAATTTCTATTCCTACTATTCCGAAGTGACTGAGGAATGAAGTCTACTTCGGAGTTCCTTATTTTGAGCAAAACGCAGTGATATTTAAATCTGCCGCATTTTGAGTAAACGCAGTGTACTCGATCTGGCGCATTGAGCGAAACGCAGTGTAGTCAAAACGTCGCATTGAGCAAACGCAGTGTAGTCGAAACGCCGCATTGAGCGAAACGCAGTGTAGTCGAAATGCTATGTCCCCAACATTTCCTCATCCAACTCTATCTCTTCTTCTTCGAGGTATTTTAGAATATCTTGTTTATCAATGTCTTTGAACAGATCATCGTATTTTTCTTCTTTCTTCGATTTGGTGCTATTGGTTCGGGTTATCTTTCCGATTACCGGTTGTGCCAATGTCCAATTCGGAATAGAATCCAAGTGCTGTGCAATTGTTTCCGTCTCAAAATCAGCGATGTTATCGTCAATGTAAGCCAATATTTCATCACGCGAAACGCTATTCCAATCTAGGGTTGCTACTGCTGGTTTCGGTGTTTCGTTTCCGTCGAAAAAGTACGTTACCGAAACAATGAGCGCAATACTTGCAGCTACGGCCGAAATGAACCACGATTTTTTGTAAAAAGGAATGATCTTCACTGTTGGTTCCAACCGATCGAAAATAGTTTGCTTCAATTGCGCAAAGTAATCGTCGTCCGGAACAGGAGTTGTTCCTTTTTTTAGTTCATCAATGATATGTTGTTCGTTCGTATTCACGTTATTAAGATGAGTGGATGAATCAATGGTTTAATTTTGTTTTTAAATAATCTTCAATTTTTTTCACCGCGTGGAAGTAATTGGCTTTTAATCCGCCAACGGTGCCGCCGGTGAGCTGTGCAATTTCTTCATACTTAAGATCGTCGAAATACTTGTGTTCGAAAATGAAGCGCTGTTTTTCGGGAAGGGTTTCAACGGCTTCCATCAGCCAGGTCGAAATTTCATCAGGAGTAATTTTACCGAAATGAAGCGAAGAATGTTGGAATTCAACTAAAGGTGCGTCCAGGTCAACGCTTACATGACGTTGTTCCCGTTTCAGCAGCTGCATGGCTTCGTTGTACGCAATCCGGTAAATCCACGAAAACAAAGCACTGTTTCCTTGAAATTGATGTTTGTTTTTCCAGATTTTCAGAAAAACCTCTTGTAATATGTCGTTGGTGTCTTCGTGGGTTTTTACCCAGCGCCGAATGGTGGTATAAAGCCGTTTGCTGTGTTGATCAATAATCCAACCCAATGCAATGCGGGCATGTGCATCTTCCCGATGAAGATACGATAGGATAGTTGCTTCATCGGGAATGTGTTGATGCATCTAATTATTTTCGTTGTATAACTCGTTTTGCGGCGTTAATCACATCGATGGCGTCTAGACCGTATTTGGTCATCAACTCGTCTGGTGTTCCCGATTCTCCGAAGGTATCGTTTACACCTACGTACTCTTGTGGAGTAGGTAAGTGGCGAGCCAATACCTGAGCAACCGCATCACCCAAGCCGCCGTTCAGCATATGCTCTTCGGCTGTTACCACGCATCGTGTTTTGCGCACTGAGTCTAAGATGGCTTTTTCATCCAAAGGTTTAATCGTGTGCATATTTATTACTTCGGCACTGATTCCCTGATTGGCCAATTCGATTGCCGCTTCAATGGATTTCCATACCAAATGTCCGCAAGCGATGATGGTAACATCTGTTCCTTCAGACAATACATCTGCTTTTCCGATCACAAAATCGGCATCTGGTTGTACAAAAATAGGCACTACCGGACGTCCGAAACGCAAGTAAACCGGACCATCTAATTTAGAAATAGCAATGGTAGCTTGTTTGGTTTGGTTAAAGTCTGCCGGAACAATTACCGTCATATTCGGCAACATGCGCATCATACCGATGTCTTCCAAAATCTGGTGTGTAGCACCGTCTTCGCCCAACGTTAATCCGGCGTGAGAAGCACAAATCTTCACATTCTTTTTGGAGTAAGCCACCGACTGACGAATTTGATCGTATACACGTCCTGTAGAAAAGTTCGCGAATGTACCGGTGTAAGGAATCTTTCCACCAATGGTCATTCCGGCCGCCATTCCGATCATGTTTGCTTCGGCAATTCCAACTTGAAAGAAACGCTCGGGGAACTCTTTCTGAAAAGCATCCATTTTGAGTGATCCCGTTAAATCTGCACAGAGACCAACTACATCCGGATTGGTTCTTCCTAATTCTAACAAACCTTCACCGAATCCTGATCGTGTGTCTTTCTTTCCTAAGATTTCAAATTGTTTCATTGCCGTATTATAAATTTATGGGTGTTGTTTTATTGGAGGTAATTTTGAAATTTTTCTCCATTGTATAAGTTGTCAATTTCAAGTGTTTTTGTCGGTAAACAATGCGGTAATTGCCCGGTTGTAACTGCCATGTGCCCGAAAGCGCATTGCCATCGAGGTTACACACCCATTCAATGGTTCCGTCATCTTTCACCACAAACAGTTGTCCTACAATCGGTTTTCCGCTCGAATAATTCAATAATCCGGGAGCAGCAACATCAATGGTTGTGGTACTGCTTTGGGTGATGTCGACCGTTTTGTAAATGCGTGGCAATGTCAATATTTCTACCTGATATTGCCCAACAATGTATTTATCCGTACCACCGATTTGTTGCGTGTTGATAGTAGGAGAGGTGGCCGTTTGCGTAACACGCGCTGTAATGGAATATCCTTTGGTGGCATTCGCGAATCGGAACCGCAAGAATCCTTGTGGAGTATTGGCGGTGAT
>JBILJP010000033.1:0-21134 GCA_044377135.1 Fluviicola sp. | reverse complement strand
TACCCAAAACAATTCATTCATGCGTAAAACGGTTTGTTGGATGGTTTTGGATTGTTCCAACAAGTTGATTTCTTCACGTTTAGAAACATCGGTTGCCGTTGTAGTCACATCCGCAACAACCAATTCGTTTTCAATCGGAGAAGCCAGATCTTTATTCAAAAGAAAGTTAAAATACGATTGGGCGTTTCGCTGCTGATTTTCGGCTTGAATCAGTTGAGCATTTGTGGCTTCCCATTCACTTTTTGCACGCATTAGGTGAATGTTCAATCCTTTTCCGTTTTTGATCAACGCTTCATTCAACGCAATGTTTTTATCAAGTGTCGCCAGTGCTTTTTTGTAGATTTCGATTGCTTGAACCGACGATTGATAGTTGAAGTAAGCCACTTTAATGTCGTTGACCAATTGACGCGCATACAGGTTCAGGTCCAATTGCGTCAAAACCGTTTTTTGCTCCTCGATGCGTTTGTTGTAGATAATATCCGTATTCACTAGTGGAACGGCAGTTCTGACATACGCATCGTAATAATTGTGTGGCAAGAAATTGATCTGTTGGTTTTCAATTTGCGGAAACGACGACGAATTGGTCAACTGGTTCAGCGTAGCATAAACCGGATTCAGCAAATCGCCCACTGGTAAATCGGAATAACGTCCACCTTTAGCAGTAGAAAATGTTCCGGAGAAATTGACCGTCGGCAAGAAATTGCTTTTCGCTATTCGAAGCGCGATTATGGCTTTCTCTACATCGATTTGTTTTTGTTGAAGTACACTGTTATTTGACAGTCCTTCTGCAATGTACCCATCCAGTTTACTTTGTGAATGTACCTTTGAGGACACCACAATCAAACCAACGATACTAAAAAAGATAAGTTTTAATTGTTTCATGTTATCATTGTTAATTTACTGAACACTGTTAAGTTTGGGGTAAAAAAATTAGTTTCTATGATTTTCGAGCATACCAATAAATTGCTCGAAGGACAATTCCACAATGTGTTCTCGTTTTTCTTCGTCAAGAATTTTACAACGCCCGCGGTCGAAAAGCGAACACATTCCGTGCATAGCTGACCAAACTACGAAAGCTCCGACTTCCGCATCTGTAAACGCCAATTTCCCGGAATCCATGCACTCTTGAATGGTCAATCGCAATCCTTCGAAAGCAGTTTTTCCTTCCATCCAAGATTCATCATCGTCTAATGATTCCATGGGCGCTTTCTGCACGAACATTAAATCGTAGTAATCCGGATTTTCTTCTGCGAAACGAATGTAAATCCGCCCCATTGCCTTTAATCGTTCGAACGGATCACTCACAGCATTCAACGGAGCCATGTGCGTGTTCAACAAATTAAAGCCGTCCATGTGAAGGGCGTAAAAAATGTCGTTTTTATCTTTGAAATAAAGGTAAATCGTTGTTGGACTGTACTCAATTCGTTGAGCAATACTGCGAATAGACGTCTGGTCGAATCCTTTTTCAAGGAATACCTCACGCGCTGCATTCAGGATGCTTTTGCGCAAGTCTTCTCGATCTCGTTCTTTTCGTTCGCTGATACCCATTTGGATGAATTAACGGTACAAATTTACTTAACAGTGTTAATTAAGCAAGTTATTTTAGATTTTTTTGCTGAAATAATTTTTAAACTTTTGTTTATCAGTTATTTAACTAATATTTGGCAAAATTATGTTAGCCGTTTCTAATCGCGAGACTGCCTCAGGCATGTTTAGAAACACTTATAGATCGATGAATACTGGGATTGGTTGCTATTCGTTTCAAAACCGATATCAAAACAAACTATTCAATCGTTGTGTGATCAAACTTAATCTTACTGGTTTAGTAAAATACCCGATTTCATCAAAAAACCTTATCCGTTTCTAACCGTTAGAAACACTTATACCTCTGATAATAGCGGGATTCGCGCAATTGATTAAGCTTTTTTCTTTAACTCAAAAAAGCATCTATTACTGCAAGGAGTCATGATCCCACTTTTACTCAAAAAACAATCTTGTTTTGGTCCTGAAATTTATCCGTTTCTAACCGTTAGAAACACTTATGGCCTTGCTATTAGTGGGTTTCAGTTAAGTTTAAAGTAAAACAATCACTATTCATTCGTCTTACCAGACCGCTTGTACCGAAAGAATAATAACGTCGGTTTTTCGTGTTTTCCTTCATTCGAAATGTACAGATCGCCATTTTCCAAAAAGGCAAGTCCTTCAGGTTTGTTGAATATCAACGGATTTAACAAGTGAATTTTTTTGATCTTCCCTTTTGGAGAAAACACAAACAAGGCGTGGTCTTTTGATGAAATCACAAAGAGTTCTCCGGTCACAGGATGGATCGCCAACTCAGAAGGTCGGAACAACAAATCAGATCGGTTATTCTTTTTTTCTGTAAACGGATTTAACGAAAAAATAGGCTTTTTTGAAACACGTTTTTTTAACAGATCAAAGGCGTAAACCAATCGTTCATTGGTCTTTGTATGGGGCGATTGTTCGCGTGAAATAATCAATAGTCGATTATTTTGCTCGTCATAGCACAAACCTTCGTTTTCGATAACCGGAAGGTCTAGGCGATGTTTTTTGACTTGTAATTCGTCATTCTCAGGAACAACTTCTTCCGCTATCACTTCGAGCGCTTGTTTGTTCAATTCAAACAATACACCATCACTGCGCAAAATGTAGAAAACGGATCCTGCTCTGCAAACACCTTCATAATCACCGTCTTTGCCGAATACTTCTTCGCCTACAATTTCCTTGTTTTCCGTATCGAATTGAAAGAGGATGCCGTTTTCGTCTTGCACACAATAGAGGTTATTGACATCTCCCAGCGTTATGCCCGAGATTTCGTGCAAGGTGTCGGGCAACACAATAATCTCATCCGGTTCGTTGAAATCATATCCCAGCGAAACGTCTCGTTTGAACAAATAGATAGACACCACAACAAGTACCGCAAACAAAACGATTCCGAAGATGATAAAAATAGGATGTCTTTTCATGTAAATGGAGAGTCGCTAAAGTAATCAAAAAGCACTCTTAATCAATCAATTTCAGTGAACCAAATTGTTGAGTGTTTCCACTAATCGTTGCGTTAACTCACGTCGACTGTATTTGGCAATTTCCGATTCATTGCGTTGAGCAACCGTTCCGTGAAAAAAGTCGAGAAGGTTTTGCTCCAGTTGTAACTCGTCTTCAAAACCACTAATCAATCCTGAGTTCGTAGCTTGAATGATGGCCGCTAAATCTCCGTCTGGTGGACCAATAGCCACAATCGGACAACCGGAAGACATGTACTCGAAAAACTTACCGGTCAAAATTCCTTTGGCATTACGGGTATTGTTTACCAAAAGCAATAATACTTGTGAGCGTTGTTGTTCCAGGATCACTTCATCGTGCGGCAAATAATCGATTTTGCGCACAAACTCAGTAAGACCATATTCTTCGATTTGTTGGTTGACGAAAAAATCTACTTTGCCAACCAGTTTTATTTCCAATCGATCACGGAAAGCTTCGTTCTTAGAAACCAATTGCGCGAGTACTTTCCACAATACTTCCGGATTGCGGTCTTTTACCAGGGTTCCGATGTGTGCAATGCTGAATTTCTGATCTTTTTGCACCGGTTCAATGGAAACGTCGTCTGAATCAAAGCCGTTTGAAATTACCGAACATTTATCCGGATTTCCGCCCGGTATTTGCTGTAACATAGCCCGGAATTCTTTGTTCATTTCTTCGCCAATACTAATCACTGAATCGGCATAACGGAGTACACTTTTTTCCATGCGGTGGTGTTTTCTGTCGGCCCAACCTGAGAGCATTAACTGGTCGTAAAAATCGATGTTTGTCCACGGATCACGGAAATCGGCGATCCATTTTAGCGAAGGGTTTTTCTGTTTGACTCCCAAGGCAATCATGTGCATGGTATGTGGCGGACCGCTACTGATAATCGCTTCAACCGGATGAGAGGTGATGTAATCATTGAGGTAGTTGATGCTGGGTTTTATCCAGAACTTGCGGGCATCGGGAATGAAGAAGTTGCCTCGAATCCAAATACTCATTTTGTCTTTAAAACCTTGTTTTTTGTTTTCGTTCAAAAAGCCGGCATTGATTTTTTCGCCTTTTTTCTTTCCGCTGAAACGTTTGTAAATCTTGTACGGTTCCCAAATTGGTTGCTTCAAAATCACGGTTCCTTCCGGAATGTCTTTCGCCAGGCTATCATCAATTACGGGCATTTCGCCGTCTTCAACCGTATATACAATCGGTTCCCAACCAAATTGGTTCAGGTACTTTACAAATTTCAACCAACGCTGTACACCGGCACCGCCGCTCGGCGGCCAATAATACGTCAGAATCAGGACTTTTTTCATCAAGGCAAAGCTAGTAAAACAACCTCAAACTCTCTATTTTCTGGTTGATCTATTGTCGTTAAAATCAATAATCAAAGTTGTTGCTTCCACTTCGCCTTTGGGAGGAACATGAAAAAGACACTTTTAGGATATACATCAAAATGCTAAAAAAGAATTGATTTCTAAGTGGAAAACGTTTCGAATACTACTGTTTTTAGGAGGAAAGCGGTTTCAAAACACATTTCAAGGTTGATTTTTCAGTCGGTCTGAGTACACTGAAAATAGTGGTATTGTCATAGTAGAAAAATGCTAAATGCAAAAAGCCGTCAACCTAAAGCTGACGGCCTTTCACTCATTTAAAGGTAGAACTTATTGTTTTATCAAGCGCTCTGTTTTACTGGCAATATTACCATTCTCATCGCGCAATTGTACATAATACAGTCCTTTCGTAAACGCCGAAATATCGATGTTCGATAACGATCTTGATGTCAAAACCACCACACCTTTTACATCTGTAATCACCACTTCAACGCCTTCTTTTTTTGCTACAATGGAAATCAAATCGTTGGCAGGATTGGGGTAAAGTGAGATAACGGAATTGTTCAGCTCAGTCAAAGAAACCAATTGAAACGTACTGCAGTAAATAGCAGAACAAGTATCTACCCATTGATTTAGAGAATCAAACATCATAGTATATTCGCGCACTTCGAAACAAACTTCATCGCCATTGGAAAGATTGTTTGCTGTAAATGTAGCTGTACTCGAACCTTGTAAAACACCATTTACTGTCCAGAAAAAGTAAGGATTGGTTGTGCCGGTATACTGGCCGGTAAATGTGGTTTGACCGTTGGCATTGGTTGAGTAAGTGTAGTACGAGGTAGTTCCGCAATCGGAAGTAGCACTACTATCTGTTCCACCGCTTGTGTCTCCTATAACTACAAAGTCACAAGAAATGGCATAACACGTATCGATGTGCTGTCCTTGAAGGGAATCAAAGGTGATGGAATAACCTTCCAGCTCAAAACAAACTTCAGCTTGATTGGCAACACTTCCAGAATAGTTTTGTCCGCTACCGACCACATTTCCGTTTACATACCAGGTAAATTGTGGATTGGTAACCGATCCGGAATATTGCCCTGTAAAAGCTGTGATTCCCTGTCCATTGGTGGAGTAGGTATATGAACAGTTCGAATTACAACCGTCGGTAGAGGTTGAATCTTGTGCCGATGTAAAGAAGCTCACTAAACTCATTAATGAACAAAGGAGAATTGTAGTTGTTTTTTTCATGATCTTTTGTTTTAGTTACCATCCAAAAAATAAAAGGTTGCTTCACGAAAAAAAACGCACTAACAACATTACTTTTGCAATCAATAAAAAGCACACACTCGTATGAACGCACGTATTTCTCAACTTCAGTCTAAAACAGCATCGTTATCAGAAGCAATTGTCCATCATCCGGCCTATAATGCCATCAATAATCTGCAAGATGTTCGGGTGTTTATGGAGCATCACATTTATGCCGTTTGGGATTTTATGTCACTACTAAAAGCGTTGCAGCGTAAACTTACATGTACCAGTATTCCATGGATGCCAGTTGGTGATGGAAACTTACGCTACCTGATCAACGAAATTGTTACCGGTGAAGAATCGGACCGTTCGTACGAGAGCGAAGATGCGCACAAAAGCCACTTTGAATTGTACCTCGAAGCAATGCATCAATGTGGAGCCTCTACCTTAGGAATTGATGAATTATTCACCTTGTTGAAAGAAGGGAAAACAGTTGAAGAATCCATTCAACTTGCCGCTATTCCTGAAGCTGCAAAACAATTCCTGAACTTTACTTTTGAAGTAATTGCTACCGGAAAACCACACATCATTGCTGCTGTTTTTACCTTCGGAAGAGAAGATTTAATACCGAATATGTTTCACACCATTGTAAACGACATCAACAATCGTTTCCCAAACCAAGTCGAAATTTTCAAGTATTATTTGGATCGTCATATTGAAGTAGATGGTGATCATCACAGTCATTTGGCACTACAAATGGTTGAAGCTCTTTGCGAAAACGATGATATGAAATGGGCTGAAGCTCAGGTTTATGTTGAACGTGCACTTGAAAGTAGAATTTCACTTTGGGACGGTGTCTTGATGAAAATTCAACCAGTCGAAATCAACGGCTAGTTGAAAATAAGATAGGCATTACTAAATCAATTCATTTAGTAATTCAGTCAATTGATGGATTTCGGATTCGGTATTATATGCATGTAAACAAATCCGCAAACGCTGACCGTTTTCTGGAACAGTTGGTGGTAAAATCGCTTTCACAGCAAGGTTGTTTTCTTGCATCTTCCGGGCGATTAACAAACACTTTTCGAGGGTTGAAACAGGAATAACTTGTATTGGTGAAGTAGGATCACTGATCACTAATTCTGAATTGATCAAAGACCTGAATTGCGAAATCACCTCTTTCAAATCACGGCGAATCTTATTGTTCGCAGACCGTTCCACGGAATCTTTTATGTGCACGTATTGATTAGGAGGAAGTGCTGTAGAGTAAATAAACGATCGCGCAAAATTGTAGAGGTACTCCTTTAATTCCTCACCACCGCAAATTACTGCGCCATGCGTTCCGAACGCTTTTCCAAACGTATAAAGACGAGCAAAACAGCGTTGATGCAATCCTAACTCATGCAACAGACCTTTACCGCTATCTCCGTAAACACCTCCAGCGTGCGCTTCGTCGACTATTAAATAAGCACTATTCTGTTCGCACCAAGTAACCAATTCTGCCAAAGGAGCCTGATCGCCATCCATGGAATACAACGATTCAACGGCTACGAAAATACTCCCTTCAGCTTGCTTGAATTTCTTTGCAAGATCAGTAAGATTATTGTGGCGAAAAGAAAAAGTCTTGGCATTACTCAAACGAATACCGTCACGCACCGAAGCATGAATCAACTCGTCGTACAGTACCGTATCGCCTTTTTGAGGAACGGAAGAAAACAATCCTACATTCGCATCGTATCCCGAATTGAAAATCAACGCAGCATCTGACTCAAAAAAAGAAGCAAGAAAACGTTCCGTTTCTTCCGCTTGCATTGAATTTCCTGAAATGAGCCTGGATCCAGTACTTCCTGCGTAAACAACTGGTTGGCTCTCTGTTTTAGACATACCGAGGTAATCGTTCGAACAAAAATCGATCATCCCTTCAAACAACGAAAGGGAGCGCAAACTCCCTTTATCTTTTCGTTCTTGTAATTTATCTAAAAACCGCGCTTTCATGTTTCAGGTTATTCCTGAACCACCACTTTGCGCGGTGTAAAATTCGGGTCCTTTTTCGCTGCTGCCAATTCTGCTGCGCGTTGCGCCTCTTTTTCTTTACGCGCTTCGATAATCGGATCGGCTTTTGTCACCGGTTTTTCACCTTCGGTAAACGCCTCTTTCGGGATCAAGCCCAAAATTTCGAACATTTCTTTATCCTCGTTGAATTCCGGATTCGGAGTCGTCAATAATTTATCTCCAGCGAAGATTGAACCGGCGCCAGCCATGAAGCAAAGTGCCTGACCTTCCATTGTCATTTTTGTTCTACCTGCCGATAAGCGCACTACAGACTCAGGAAAAGCAATTCGCGTAGTAGCCACCATACGGATCATTTCCCATTGTTCAATCGGCTTTTGATTTTCCAACGGCGTACCTTCTACAGCAACCAACGCATTGATCGGAATAGAATTAGGAGGAGTTTCCATTTCCATATAACTCATCAACAATCCCATACGGTCTTCAATGGCTTCACCCATTCCGATAATTCCACCGGAACAAACCGTAATTCCTGCTTTACGTGCGTTTTCAATCGTATTCAAGCGATCTTCATATTCGCGCGTTGAAATTACATCGTCGTAAAATTCTTTAGACGTATCCAAGTTGTGATTGTAAGCGAACAAACCTGCGTTTTTCAAACGAACAGCTTGTTCTGCATCCATCATACCCAACGTGGCACACACCTCCATATCAAGATTATTGACAGCTTGTACCATTTCAATAACCGTATCAAAATCGCGGTTATTACGTACTTCACGCCAAGCTGCCCCCATACACAAACGAGAAGATCCATTTGCTTTCGCATTGGTAGCTTGTTCAATTACCGATTCAACCGACAATAATTTATGGGCCTCAACATCGGTGTGGTAGCGTGCCGCTTGCGGACAATAACCGCAATCTTCGGGACAACCACCTGTTTTGATGCTCAATAAAGAAGACATCTGCACTTCTCGCGGATTGTGAAACTGGCGATGAATGGTAGCTGCTTCAAAAACCAACTCCAATAAAGGTTTATTGTAAAGCGCAACCAACGCTTCTTTTGATCTGTATGCTGGATTAACTTTCATGCAATTGTTCTTGTGCACAAAAATAATGAATCCCCCGACAGGGCAATCGTACAAGTTGAAATTTGATTGGTTCAAGAAATCATCTTTTACCGAAACGTAGTGTTTTCAGAAGGAAAGCGGTTTTTAACGGCTAGAAACGGTTAAGTTTCAGCACTAAATTCAGGTGGGGTTTTCAAGGAGGTAAATTCATGAATAATGGACAGTTCACAATCGATTTATTTGAACCATTGAGAACGCTTACGATTTCATAAAACCAAGTAATAACAAAGGTGTAAGTGTTTTTAAACATGTCTGAGGCAGTCAGGCGGTTAGAAACGACTATGATTAAGCATTAAAGATGGGAGATTCATTTCGAGTAAGGACATTCCGCAAAAATCAGCATTTTTAATAATCGATTTTGGATCATCAATTAAGCTTGCCTTTATTCATGAATCCTAGTAGTAATAAGGAAATAACCGTTTCTAACGGTTAGAAACGGTTCTGTCAGAATCTGACTTTTTAATGAAAAATCCCTTTGTAAGTCCGCAAGAAATCGATTCTTCAATAACTGATATGATGAAAAAACAAGTTATTTTGTGTCAATCACAAATAGTTCCCTTGTGCTCCGAATGCTCGTACAGATTCTCCAATTCCTCCAATTCTTTCAATAATTCGGCTGTAGGAGGCGTGTTGGTTAAAGCAGATAAATCGGGTTGGCCGGCATCTACCCAAGCCGTATACCAAATACTTCCAACGGCAATGATGGCTTCGCGCATCCGTCGCTCCACCATTCCGCCCATACGATTGGAATATTCATCGCAAAAGGCTTTGGAATAGACTTGTATAACGGTTTGACCACGTTGTTCGTAGCTATATTTCTGATCGCTCGGAAATTCGGCTGTGAGTATTTTTTCCATCGATAAAACAGAATCAACCGCAGCATGAGAAGCTTCTACGGCGTCCCAGGCAAAGTCGAGAACACTTTTCACATAGCGACCTTTTCCTACAAAATAATCGTAGTCTTCCGAGTTTAATTCCACAATGCGACTTTCCCATAAACCGTGTATTCCGCGTTGTCCGGTTAGCTGTCCGTTGTAGTTTTCGGTTGTATGTAACGGAACATGCGCATCACCAATGTAATGACCGATATCAGCGGCATTTTTAAGTATCAGATCCACGTTTTTCGACTCGAACGCCTTTTGCAAGCGCATTTTCATGACGTTAATGTGCCAAGGAACAATGCCGTAAGCTTGTAAGGTGTCTTCGGTGAATTTATCAACCGCATCGTACCATTTTCGCGGAACAACTTCAAACGGATCTAGGCTGTCTTTTTCGTAATGATCGATGTCTATGTAATGACGTTGGGCTTCACCTTCAACCGCATATCGGCGTTTGTCAGGATCAACGGCATGTTCGGTAATGTACTCGATGTGTTCTTTGAAAAAACCGAACATTTCAGGTGGTAACGTAAAAACCGCCACACGATTGATGCGTTTATGACCGAAAAATCCCCATGCAGCGGGTGGCGTATGTTTTATAACCGGAAGCGGTTTCGCTTCTGAAAGAAAGGAAATCAACAACAAGCCAGCGAGAAGGCTGTGTTTAATCTTCGAAAAGTTGAACCAATTTGCCATTTTTCAGAATCGGAATCACGCGTGTTTGATTGGGTGTCAAACAATACTTGATGTCTTCATTGAGATTCAGGTTCTTCAACCTACGTCTGTGTGAACTCGATTTGAGGTACCCCAAGTAATTGTCCTTGGCAGAAAGATACAAATATTTTGCGGCAATGGATGAATCTTCTTCCGAAACAAAATTCCCCGTATTGATGAGGTATTCCGAGATGGCTCCGGCGCAAATTGTGTCTTCTAAATTGAATTTATCTTGCCAGCCCGAGCACAAACACAACACGTTTTTATCTTGTTTTGCCAACCATTCGGAAAGTGCTTCCAGGTTCAAAAACGACCCAACTACCACAATCTCTGCGTCTTTGGCAACATCCAATGACTTGGTACCATTGGTGGTGGTTAGCACGACTTCTTTTCCACGAAATTCTTCGCGCATGTAGCTGAAAGGCGAGTTACCAAAGTCGAAACCTTCAACAATCTGACCTTTTCGTTCGGCACCAGCCAAAAATCCTTTTTGCTTGTATTCCCAAGCTTCTTCAACCGTAGGAACCGGTATGATGGATAATATTCCATTATCAAAAGCTGCGCAAATAGCCGATGTGGCACGCAAAACGTCAATCACCACTACGATCTCGTACTCATCTTTGTAATAATCGTATTCGCCCGGTGTGAAACACACCTCTACATGTTTTCGTGTATCCATAAGTGGATGCGAAAGTACAAAAAAGATCAGTTTTTTCGATAACGAACCCGGTGCATCCATTTTACTGATGGCTTTTCTATCAGATAATAGAATACCCATGATGCCAGTCCTGATATAATAAATGCCAGAACGAAGCGCAATATCGCGATCGGTAAATCAGTTCCCCACGAATGGGTGAAATAAAGAAAATGCCCGCCAACAAGGCCGTGAACGAGGTAAAAACTATAGGTGAAACGCGAAAGATTGCTCCAAATAACAGAAATATGTTTTACGGTCAACATAATCAGCGGAAATGCCACAATTACCCAAACAGTTAGTAACTCATGAAAACAAGCCGTTAAACCAAGTAATACAACTAAAAATCCGTAAAAGATTTGCTGTGAAATGTTCCCGATTAACCGAAGGTAAAACAACAAGCCAAGGCATAAATAAGGAGTGTAATACCAGACAAATCGACTGTCGTTGATGAAATAGTGAAGTACTTCTCCGGCAATTAACAATCCAAGAACCGATTTCCATTCGAAACGCTCAATTAACGGAAAAACCAGTCCGATAAGTAAGTAAAACTGCATTTCAATGGCCAAGGTCCAAAAAATAGAGTTGTACCAGGGTACGTGTGTGAATTCTGCAGTTAGTGTAATGTTTCCGGTAAACTGACGCCAATCAATGGAAATGGGGTGATCATTTTGCCAAAGAAAAAATACGTGTGTGAGCACTGTAAGCACCAACAAAACCATAAATGGGTAATGAACGCGAATCAGTCGTTTGGCCATAAAAACCGGATAACCCGACAACTGAAAACGATTTTCGCGCAAGTGAATCGGAATCACCACTGCCGTTAACACAAAGAAAAACAACACCGGGGTTTTAAACCATTCAAAAAAAAGCTGATCTGCATTTAGCGACGGAAACAACACTTCTTTGGGCGATTCAAATAGCAAAAAATGATACGAACCCACAGCTATTGCAGCTGTAACCCGGAAAAAATCAATGAGTGCGTTTCGTTGCTGGGTCATGCCTGGTTAACTAGTCCAGCGGAGTTATCTTCTTGAAAATCTTTGCATCGGCTACAAATGTTCCGAACGGAAGGAGAGAAGCCAAATACGCCCAAAATTGGTTTTTGAGCGAAAGCTTGTATTCTCTGGAAACAAGAAATACCATCAGGATGTAAATGATAAACAATAAACCATGCGCCATGCCAACGATCTGATTTGGCCAGTTGATGTGCCAAACGTATTTCAAGGGCATTGTGAGTGCAAACAATAAAAATGAACAGCCCTCCGAAAAGCCAAACAGGCGAAGTGCATTAAGCGTACTGGAAAAATTCATCGGTTCAAAATTGAAGTACAAAAATACACATCCAGATTCAGTGTAAGGCTGAATTTAGCTCAAAATACGCTGTTCGTAATCATAATTAAGTCGTTCGCATCATTTTTTTGGAGTCTGCTTTTAAACCGCTTTAATTTGAGAGTTAGGTATGGTTCTACCACCTGAAATTTTTAAGTAAAATGTATTAAAAATGATTAGTTGAAATATGTCAAGTTCTGTTTTTTTATCACCTAATATTCGGTTGATTCCGTTTACAACACTTCCATAAATAGACACGTAAAGTCAATAGGTAATTAAAAGAAAAAGCCGTTACCAAGAATATTTCCCAACGTAACGGCCTTTTCAAAGCAATAAGAAAAACCTACTGTTTACAAATTAGAGAGGTTGTTCCGTTTGAAAAAGTAATGGTGTAAATACCCGCCTGAACATGACTCAGATCGATGAAGGAGGCGCCATTTGGTTCGTTAAAAATCAATTTCCCGTCGGTTGAATGAATCTCAAACGACCTGTTTTCAGCACCTTTTAACGCAATGATTCCGGTTGTGGGGTTTGGAAATAACTCGACATAAACTTGTTCGGTTGTTTCTGTTTCCAATGTCGACAGGCACGCATAATTTTGTGTATTGTAAAACGTTTGTACCGAATCGGCTACTGCAATCAGGTTTGTGACACTGCCAAAAAGATCATTGGAAGTATTGGTAGCATAAACAACAGCCAGATCCAAGCAAAAAGAAGTGTTTGGGTTCAAGGTATTGTTGAGCGTTCCTGTGCCATAACCGGCTATTGTTCTTACATCTCCTGAAGGCAATCCTTCAGTGTATTGATTCCAACCATTGATGCCTGCTTCACTGTATAGAAATGTGGTTTGTTGACCGTTGTTGTCATAGAAAGGCATTCCTGTATGATCTTTGCCTGTAAGCATGTTGTAGTAGGCTGCTGCAGTGGTCGAATTCGGATTGTTACTGGTAATAGGAACATAACTTGTTAATCCGGTATTTAAAGCAACTACTCCTACTGCCGGAGGATATTCTCCGTAACCGCTGTTTCCATTAAAGTTTTCATCATTCATATCGCCATTGTATACATATGCCAGGTTGCTGGCAGGAGCAGTTCCGAAATAATCATCAAACGGATTGCCTAAATCGAAATCGATTGTTGAACCAACACTGAAATTGGTGAACGGTTGGGAACTTCTGTTATAACAGCGAGCGTGAATAAAGGTGGTGTTGTTTATAGTTTGATCGGCCGATGCGTATTGATAGAAAAGTAGGTGCAGCTCCAGACCTATTGGTTCCGATCCTGATGGATGAACATTGGCCTGATCGTTCAAAATGCTCAATATCGCACGATCGCCACGAATAATCGGATACTCCCCCAAAGCAGGTTCATACAGCAAATCGCCGTCTAAATCTTCAAAAGGCGCCAGAATCATTGATTCACCGTTTGCCGCGTTACCATTTCCAGGCCATGCTGCAATTGATGATGGAACCACGTAACCCAAGTCATTCCAATGAGCTATATGATCATTGATGGTAACTTGATCGATTACCCAAAGAGACTGAGAGAAACGACTCACATAACTGGAGTTATCATAATCGTTTGCAACCGGACCGGCAAAAAAATCAGAAGATTCGTAATTGCTCAACGCACCTCTCAGATTCCCGTTTACATCTAAGCCCATCGCCACCAAATTCATGAAATAGATAGCGTTTTTTCCTGAGTTTTTAGGGATTTCATACCCTGAACTCTGATTACCGTATTCATTAAAAAAAGTTCCGTTGTTATTGATTGCGGCTGCTACATTGTTGAACGAGAGTTCATTGTAGGAAATAGATTGCTGTGCAATCGAATATGTACTTGCTAAGAATAGCGGTAAGCCAAGTAATAAGTGTTTCATAACTATTGAGTTTAATGTTCTAAAACAGAAAACGTTGTTAGCTGGAAAACTGTTGGCGAAAACGAAGGTTGATTGATCGAATGGCGCGTTGTAACAACTCAGTAGTATTAAATGGCTACTGACGGTAATAGGTCAAACCTTGAATTTTCATTACCCACTGACCGGTTGAATCCTGATAAGGTTCTTTGTCAATGGAAAGACTCGAAGAAGTAGATGAGCCGATTTTAATACGTGTATGATCGGTATTGATTACCGCGCGACCTCCTTGTTGTGAAATACAATTACACAAGCGTTCACCGCACTCGTCTTTACAAGTATTGTTGAAGAGTCCGTCGCGCTTTTCAATGACTATTTCACTACGCACGGTAAGGTTGATAGTCGAATCCTGAATGACAGCTGTGCGCCATGTTCCGATAAAGTCAGGATTGTATTTGGCCAACTTTTTATTACAAGCCGATTGCGAAAAGAGCAGTAAAAAAAGCACTGCAAAACAAGTGAGAAAAGAATACCGCATGTGAAGTCTGTTGTTCATCAATCTGTCGTTCCGTTAAAGGTACAGTTTAATTCGTAAATCAAGACAGAGAAGTCATTCACCAAGTTTAGAGAACTCAAAAACTGACTAACTCAAAAACTGACTAACTCAAAAACTGAAAAACTCAAAAACTGAAAAACTCAAGAACTGAAAAACTCAAGAACTCATCAACTCAAAAATGGCTACTTCCCCGTCTCCAAAATACGTTTGATGTTACTCAGATTCTGCCGGAAAATAGATTGAACTTTATAGGCCCCAAAGTAGGTTTTGAATTCATCAAAAAATCCGGGATCGTGATTGGCGAAAAATAAGGTGAATGTGAGTTCGCAGCGATTGTCTGATAGTTTTCGGTAGCGCTGTTCCGATGCCAAACCGTTGGCTTGCATTGAAAAATCGACCAGATTGAAAGTGGTTAGTTGCCGGCGCTTGTTCGGTTCCACAATGGTGGTGAGTTCATCCCATCGTTGCCCTTTTTCATTCTTGTTACAAAAACACCTTCTGATGGAACCGGGAGTGCCATCCGGTGTGCGAATACCATTTAAAGTGGTGATGTGATCTACATAAACCGACCATCTTCGGGCGTTATCCGAATTTCCTAAAAAGCGAAAAGCTGAATCAACCGGAACATTGATAACAACGGTTTCTTTCACCAATTTGTAAGAATATCCTTCGTGTGATCCATACGGGCTGAAGCAAATCAACAGTAACATTCCTGCAAGTATGAACGAGAATAACCAAAGCAAGAATTTGCGAAGGCGTTTGAAACGACTTTTTACGGTTGATGTTGTGGTGATAGTCATACGATATTCGATTATTCCGCATTCCAAAGATAACCATTCGGTATTTAGTTGCCAAAACCTGTGAATCATGTAACGAATAGGGTTTGTTTAACAATACTTCCTAGGGGGAATGTCCGCAACTTTGTAGAAGATAAACACACAAATAAAATAATCATGATTCTAAAAAAAGTAGTGCTAGCCTGATTTTATTAATGGTAGGATTTAGCTTGTTTATAATGGCAAGTTGCAGTAAATATGACGAAGGTCCGGCAATTAGTTTTCGTACGCGTACAGAACGCGTTTCCAACACATGGAAAGTAGACAATTACAAAGTAAATGGTACGGATGTGACTTCCTTGGTGACCAATTACACCGAAACATTTACCAAAAGCGGCGGTTATTCGTATGATTGGAGTCTTTCAAGTGGCGCCGGAACATGGAAGTTCCAAAATAGTGATGAAGAAATTGCCTTAACCGGAACAGATAATCAAGACGATCATACCTTGTATATCCTGAAATTGGAAGAAAAACAGTTTTGGTATTATTATATGGTTGATGGAGACCGTCACGAATTTCACATGATCGAGAAGTAATTACCTACCGATTAGGTCCGCAACTCGATAATAAAAGCAAAGCGATGATTACCGTCATCGCTTTGTTTTTCGTTATTTTTTTCGTGCCTGTAATTCAAATAATTCATCCCGCAAACGCGCCGCTTCAATAAAGTCCAGTTCTTTGGCCGCTTTTTCCATTTGTTTGCGTTTGGATACAATGGCTTTTTCCAGTTCTTCCGGGCTGTGATACATCATCGGCGGTTCGTTTACCATCAATTGACTTTCGGCATTATCTGCTTTTTGCTGACGCATATTCGGATCACCGTCGGCTACCTTGGTAGAACGCATGATTTTCTCCTTCGATTTATTCAATGCAGTCGGCACCAAACCATGTTCTTCGTTGTACGCAATTTGCATCTTCCGGCGACGTTCTGTTTCCGAAATGGTTCGTGCCATCGAATCTGTCATTTTATCAGCGTACATGATCACTCGTCCATTGACGTTTCGTGCAGCACGACCTACGGTTTGTACCAACGAACGCTCATTTCGCAAGAAACCTTCCTTGTCGGCATCGATGATCACGACCAAACTCACTTCAGGTAAATCCAATCCTTCGCGCAACAGGTTCACACCAATCAACACATCAAATTCGCCCAAACGCAACTGACGTAAAATCTCTACCCGTTCAATTGTATCCACTTCCGAGTGAATATAGCGACACGGAATGCCCAGTTTGTCGAGGTATTTCTGCAATTCTTCTGCCATTCGTTTGGTCAATGTAGTCACCAATGTGCGCTCATCGCGCTCGCGGCGCAGTTGAATTTCTTCTATTAAATCGTCAATTTGATTTTCGCTTGGTCGCACCTCAATAATCGGATCCAACAAACCTGTCGGGCGAATCAATTGTTCCACTACAACACCTTCCGAATGTTCCAATTCATAATCGGCGGGCGTAGCCGAAACATACACGATCTGATTCACGATTTGTTCAAATTCCTCAAACTTCAACGGACGATTATCCATTGCTGCCTGCAAACGAAAACCGTATTCTACCAGGTTGATTTTACGCGCACGATCGCCACCATACATGGCGCGAATCTGTGGTAAAGTCACGTGACTTTCATCAATAATCATGAGAAAATCATCCGGGAAATAATCCAACAAACAGAAGGGGCGCGTTCCCGGATCGCGCTGATCGAAATAACGCGAGTAGTTTTCAATGCCGGAACAATAGCCCAATTCGCGCATCATTTCCAAATCATACGAAACCCGTTCTTCCAACCGTTTGGCTTCCATCATTTTGCGTTCCTGTCTGAAGTTTTCAACCTGAATGGCCATGTCTTCGCCGATTTGATCGATGGCTCTTCGGGTAGTTGCCGGACTGGAAACGAAGATATTGGCCGGGTAAATATTGATTTCCTGATAACGATCGATTTCTGAATTGTTTTCCGGATCAATGGCGCGAATGGTTTCAATTTCATCGCCCCAAAACTCTATGCGCAAGGCATAATCGGCGTAGGCCAGGTAAATATCAATGGTATCTCCTTTCACACGAAAAGTACCGCGTTTGAATTCCAATTCGGTTCTGGAATAGAGGTTTTCAACCAATCGCAGCAAAAATTGATTGCGCGAAACAAGCTGTCCTACCTGAATCGAAATAATGGAATTGGCAAACTCATTCGGATTTCCGATACCGTAGATACACGAAACGGACGAGACTACAATCACGTCTTTTCTTCCCGAAAGCAAGGCCGAGGTAGCAGATAAACGCAATTTTTCCAATTCTTCGTTGATCGCCAGGTCTTTTTCGATAAACGTATCTGTCACCGGCAAATAAGCTTCCGGTTGGTAATAGTCGTAATAACTGACAAAGTATTCAACCGAATTTTCAGGAAAGAATTGTTTGAATTCACCGTATAGCTGTGCCGCCAGTGTTTTGTTGTGCGAAAGAATTAATGTTGGTTTGTTGGTGTCGCGAATGACATTGGCCATGGTAAAGGTTTTACCGCTACCGGTTACTCCCAGCAAGGTTTGATGCTTCACACCTGAATTGATTCCTTCTACCAGTTCTTTGATCGCGGTGGGTTGATCGCCGGTAGGCTGAAAATCTGAAATGAGTTGAAAATCCATTGGAAAACGTTGTACACAAAAATACGGTTTTTAGCCTGTTTTAATCGGATAATACCGTGATTTTTTGAGTCATTGATTGGTTGTTTTAAGCGAATTGAGGTAGAATCGATCTTTATTGTCTGAAAGATGTCATACACATACCAGAATCAGCAGTTCACACATCTACAGGCATTTCGGTTTTTGGAAGCCATTTTGAGATTGTAGTTTTGTGAAATAAATAAAACCAATATGAATAAAAACATACTCTTAACAGCTATCCTTACCGTTTTCACTGCACTGGTGACATTCGGTCAGGCATTCGGCCCCGATGTGATCGTTAAAAACGATACATTAAATCAACGCAATGTTGAGCTTACCACAGCTTTCAACGGTTGGATTTTTGAAGCACATTCTACGGTAGATGAAGCCGCAAACAGTGGTGGAATCACGATCTCTAAGTCTACCGATGGTGGGTACACATGGACCGTTCTCGACTCATATATATCTCAGGATATACGCTACGAAGCACTTGATTTGGTAGTTGCAGGAACTTCAGAAGCTTCATTGACGCTTTATGTGACGGGAGTAAATCATAACATTGCCAGCGGAAGTTATACGCTTTACGTAGATCGTTATGATGCAGTTACTGGAAGCTTTATCGGATCTAACTACAATCTGAATAAAGGAACGAATCGCATTTACGATGTAGAAATTGCTTCCGATTATATGAATCCTGCGATGGGGGCATCACCGTATTCGGTTGGCTTGTTGTATTCTTGCTACAGCTCAACGTATGACTCGATTGTTTCAGTTGTTTCCATCGATGGTGGTGCTAATTTTACTAATCGAAATACGGTTGGTACAACTGGTAGCTATTTCCGCAATGTCAGTTTGGATTACGGAAAAAGTAGCTCTGCAAGTAACGGTCGTTATTTCGCAGCTTGGGAACGTCTTCCAAGTTCTTCAGCCAGAACAGGAAATATCTACACTTCCCGCAATTCATCTACCGTAGACGGTAACTGGATTACACCCGTGAACCTTGATTCATTAAGTTCTACTATGATTGGATTATGTCGCAATCCGCGCATTGCCTGCTCAAGAGGTGCGTTCGACAATGATAGCGGAAGTGTCACATCTGTGGTATTAGTTGATAGAGATTACAACGGTGATGCGAGTGATTACGACATGCTCGGTTTTTACAATAAACGTTCGCACTTCACCAATTTCTGGTACCGATTGGATATTGTTAATTCCGGAGAAAATGATGTAACACCGGATATTTTGTTTGCAGAAGCAGATACGATGTTCCACGCAGTTTATTTCGATTCAACCAACTTGAAACTGACATATGTTTCAAATGAATACAACCTCATTTCGCCGAGTAGCTGGAATTCAGTTCAATCTGGAATGAATGATACTCCTACAGCGTCTTTACATCCTATTCCACGCATTGCTTACAGACCAGGAATTAACGAACTGGCATTGGCTTGGATAGATGAAGATGCAACTGGTGGTGTAGCCAAATTTGATATCGAAAGCTTTATTTATGCAGGTGTAAACGAGCAAAAACAAGAAATGAATGCTTTGTTGTATCCGAATCCGGTAAAAGATCAACTCTTTATCGAATTGGATGAAGCAATGTCGCAATTAGCTACACAACTTACCATTACCGATTTAAACGGTCGTATAGTGCGCAATGTGCAATTAGACGGTCAAACAACACTTTCAATTACAGTTGATGATTTGGCAAACGGAACATATATGCTTCGTCTTGACAATCAAAAAGGATTTGCTTCGCGTTTGTTCGTTAAAGAATAATACGACCGAATAAACTGAACAACTCAGGAAACTGAATAACTCAGGAAACTGAATAACTCAAGTCTTATCCCACAAACAACCTCAACAAACGGAACGGTTAGTCTTTAGCGGACTAACCGTTTTTTCGTTTACCGACTTTCCTTGCTATATTTGCACTCCTATTTGAACTTATGCTTATTTACGTTGTCTTTTTGTTGTTCGTTTTTTCATTGTTAGCGCTTGATTTGGGTGTATTCCATAAATCACAGAAAGAAGTAAGTATGAAAGAATCGCTGGCTTGGACAGCAGTTTGGGTTTCGTTGGCATTGCTTTTCGGTACGGTGGTTTATTGGATGTACGACACCAATTTCCTGAACGTTAACCCAATCAATCCGGAAACGCATGCTGTTACAGCACCGGGCAAAGCCATGATTGACTTTTATACCGGTTATCTGATTGAAGAATCATTGAGTTTGGATAACATCTTTGTGATGGCGTTGATTTTTGCTTTCTTCCGCATCAAACTCGCGTTTCAGCACAATATCCTCTTTTGGGGAATCTTAGGAGCTGTTGTTTTCCGATTGATCATGATTGTTTTAGGAACTGCTTTTGTAGAGCAATTCCATTGGGCGATGTATGTTTTCGGAGTCATATTGCTTTATTCGGCCTTTAAAATGCTCAAAGAATCAGACGAGGAAAGCGATTTTAAAAAGAGTATCGGTGTTCGTTTATTGAGTAAAATCATTCCCATCGATTGGGATAATCAATCAGGAGCTTACATTGTACGCAAAGACGGAAAACGAGTAGCTACCATTATTCTGGCGTGTTTGGTGGTCATCGAATTCACCGATATTGTATTTGCAGTCGATTCCATACCTGCTATTTTTGCGGTTACCAAAGATCCGTTCATCGTTTTTACCTCCAATATTTTTGCCATTCTTGGTTTACGAAGTCTCTATTTTTTCCTCTCGGGAATGTTGCACCGTTTCGAATACCTCAAGTATTCACTGGTTTTTGTGTTGGCGTTCATCGGTCTGAAAATGATACTGGGAGATTGGGAAGTTGTACACAATATGCCAAGTTGGGTTTCATTAATGATTATCGGTGTGGCGCT
>JBILJP010000342.1:0-5829 GCA_044377135.1 Fluviicola sp. | reverse complement strand
ACCATTTACATACGTATTGGCAACGGGAACAATTTCCCATCAACACAGCTTATCCGAACGAGCGTAAACCGTGTTTTATTGATGAAAAAGGAACCATTTGCGCTGTCGGTTATTTGATTGAACAAACGGCAGGACTCGCCACCGCAGAAGCGATCAATGAACAATACCAATATGCTACCATTACCGAAATGACGGATAAACTGCCCGAAATTGAGCAATGGGCTACCGAAAACGGATTAACGGTGAATGAATGCGCGATGATTCAACCGACTTACATGGTTGTAAGAATGATCAAAAACCAAATAGGCATTGTTGGCGGTTATACACAAGCTTTCGGAAAAGTAGAATCTACCATTCCCGGTGGTTTTCTTCAATCGAATGCGGGTTTTGAACTGGCAATGACCGAGACTTACCGTTTTGAGAAATTGAAATTGAGTCTTCAAACTTCTTTAGGCGTCAATTCGCGCAACCTTACCGTTAAAGCATACAACGAATCGTTCCAATTGCGGAATGACCGCTGGTTTTTGTCGTCATTGATTTTAGTAAGACCATTTAAAAAAGGTCCGAACTGGTTAAGACGACCGATCGTAAAGCTAGGGGCACAGGCTAATTTTTACAATGTGAGTTCGGCACTTACTTCTTACTCTTCAACGAACCTTGTTAAAAATACGATTGTAAAAACCGGAAAACCTGAACTACTGCTGGTAGCTGAGTTGAGTTACGGACTGAAACCGTTGTTGCACCATGGGCACGCAATATCCATTAGCTACTCCTATGGTTTAACAAAAACAATGCACGGATCGGTTTCGTCTAATCTGAACACGGAAACATTTCGCTACAGCGATGCAGGATCGTGTTTGGGCATAAAATACACGTTCTGGTTCACAAAAGGTTACCGCACTTCTATGGGGTGAAAATGCACCAATTGAGGAACAGTAATTAGCGTTTGCGGGCAATCATAATTCCGTCCCTGATAGGTAACAGCACATTTTCAACGCGTTCATCTTCCTGAACTAACGTGTTGAAATCCATGAGTAACCGGGTGTCTTTGTCCAGCTTTTCGTAGTCACCGGTTACTTTCCCCGACCAGAGTACGTTATCGGCCAAAATGTATCCGCCTTTTTTCACTTTGTCGAAAACCAGGTGATAATAATTGATGTAGTTCATCTTATCGGCATCAATAAATACAATGTCGAATTGCTCATCCAATTGCGGAATCAGCTCAATTGCGTTAGCGATGCGAAAGTCGATTTTTGCACCGAGTTCACTTTTCCCGAACTGACCGCGCACAAAAGCTTCCAGTTGTGCATTCACATCGATGGTAATCAGTTTTCCGGTTTCGGTTAATCCTTCGGCCAAACAAAGCGCCGAATAGCCGGTATACGTACCTATTTCAAGAATGCGTTCAGGGCGAATCATATGCGAGAGCATGCTCAGTACCCGACCTTGGAAATGTCCGCTCAACATACGCGGTTGCATGACTTTCAAATGCGTCTCACGATTCAACGCTGCCAACACCTCATTTTCAGGTGCGGTGTGATTGCAAACGTAATCGTCTAATTCTTGTGCGATAAATTCCATGATTATACTCCGAATTGTTCTAAATGGTGTGAGGTGTGTTTATAGATTCCCATAGCCCATTGTTCTTCGGTCAATTTCCCGAAAAACGTGTGGGGTTGTTTGGTACATTTCTCAATTCCGCCTTCTTGAAAAGCACGTAGGTGATTGATCAGGTGTTCTTTTTCAGCTTCTAAATCGTAGTTACCGTCGTGTACAAAATAGGGATGAGTAGGGGCGCTTTTCTTAAAGGGTTTGTCGTTGTAAAACTGTTTTTTGAGCATTCCGCCCAATACATAACCGATAAAGAGTCGTTTCAGGTGTTTTTGATCGCGCACCACTTCCATTGCTGTAGAACAATGAGCCAGCATTTGACCAACGTTCATTTTCCCCCACAATGCTTGGTGTTCCGGCGTTAGTTGCTGAATACGCTGAACCAGTGATTCAACATCTTCTTTGAAAAATAAACTGTTCATAGACCTAAAATTTGGAGGAAAGATAGTAATAATGAAGAACTCAGAAAATCAGGAATGATGTAAATCAGATGCTACCTACATTCAAAAGCTATGCTTGCGCTTCTTTCCTCAAGGAGGGAGATAGATGAAGATCAAAAATAGTGATCCATCTCCTGATCAAGAAAATTCATTTCCCTCCCTTGAGAAATGGCTTGAAGAATCCCAGATTTCCCTGCAAGGCACGCACAGTAAGGGATAGAGCGGTTTCGTTATATTGGAGGGCAAAGTAAGGAAAAAGAAGGAAATTTAAAGTTGGAAGAGCCTAAGAACTAAGAAATCACTTCCCAACCTTCTCAAACGTCCTTACCTCTTTTCGATACCTTACCTGCACATAATCGCGGGTTACTTTCAGGATGAAGATATTGTCCAAGACCTGTTCGCCTTGTTTCACTTTGTACATGTAGCCGTCGATGGCAATGAGCGTGCGCGGATCGTTGGAGGTGGTTTTACGCACCAACCCGTAATACTTGATGGTTGGCCAAGGAACCACTATCGGTTCGGGTTTGGGAGGTTTTACGGTGGTTGCAATAGGAACCTGATTCGGGTCGGTTGCCGGAGCTGTTTCGGCAGTAGCCAGTTTCCCCGAAAACGGATCGCGGTAATTGGCTTGTAAACGAAACGAATCGGGTTTCACGATCTTACGTTTCATGACGGCTGCAGTGGTGTTTACCGGTAAAGTATCATCCGCCTCGAAATTCGATTTCACACGCATGAAGACCTGGTACCAAACGATCCCGACAACAATCAATAAGCCATATGTGAGTCCCTTGTTTTTCAATTGGTAACGAGCAATGAATGATACGTGGAAGGAGTGTCACCGATGTTTCCGGCTTCGTCCAATACTACGATGCGCCAATAATACATACCAGTTGCCAGACCTAAGGTATTCAAATCTTCAGAGGCAGATGTTTGAGCCGAGTTGTAATTTCGGGTAACCGTAATCGTGGAAAAATTAGTGGTGGTTGATAGTTGCAACCGTGCCTTTAACGGTGATAATACAACTCCGGAGTTGGTAGGGAAGGTCCACGAAAAAGCAACGTCCGGACTCAAGCTCAAACTAGCTGTACTGTTTGTAATCGGAGTTACCAAAGTTGCTACTCCCGGATCGGTGGTGTCTACGTAAAACACGCGTTTGGTGTAGGCGGTTTCGTTGCCGTTGCTCAAATACGATTTCACGCCCCAGCAATAAGTGCCTTCATTGAGTTGTGCGCCTGTGTAACTGAAAATAGAAACCGTTCCCAACTGATCGGCAATGTCTTTTAATGGTCCGGAAAAGGCCGCGGTTTCATGCAATTCAAACGTATAGGTATTGGTTCCCGACAAGTTAATCCACTTGAATTGACCGTCGAATGTTTCGTTGACGTAAGCGTTTTGTGAAGGAACGTCCAATACGACTCCGCCAATGTTGGAACCACCGGCAGAAGTGCCTACCCAAAAGGTATACGGCGCACTCGTTTTCGATTCGTAACCGGCATTCAAAGCTGTAATGCGAAATTGGTATTCGGCTGAATCGAGTCCGATATAGAAGTTGGTTCCCGTTACAATGGAATCGAGCGCATAGACTTCCAGATCAGCAAAGCTCGGACTCACCACTTCCAAGTGGTACTTCGTGGCGCCACTCATGGCTTCCCATTTAAAATGAACCGGATTCACGCTAACCGTGTCGTTCACTTGCGGTAAAATCACCACGGGAGTGTCGCCTGAAATGTCTTTTTCGATGATGTCTTTACAGCTTCCCAAGAGCAAAATCGCTCCTAGAAAAGCAATGAAACTAGCCTTTTTCATTTTGAACATAGTTTTGAAGTAATAACGTTGAAATCAGGTCGCTCTTGCCTGATACAAGATCTTTTTTTGTTTCGAAATGGGTATGAATGAGTCGTGCGTCTTCAAACTCTTTTTCCAACGCATGGATAAAACGCAATTGCTCCAAATAATCGCCTTTGATATCAATGCGGAAGGTATTAATACTAAAATCGGGGTGATCGAAGGTATACACTTCCTCGATTTGCTGCACGGAAAGGTTGTTGCTTTTGCGCGCAAAGAAATTCAGAAATCCTTGCTGAACCTGTTCGATGGAAACATTTTCACGCCCCAGTAATTTATTGATGGTGGCAATTTCCAGCTGCAGGTTCCGGATAGCCATTTGCGACGATTCGGCTTCGGCTTTTTTGAGCTCCAGTTCGTTGATGTACGTGTTGGTTTCGATTGTAGTACTGAATGAACGCTTGTAGGCCACAGCAAAGAGCAAAACTCCGATCACCAAAAGGGCCAGGTTTTTCTGTTTATAGCTGTAGTTGTCAAACAATGTCATTCGCTGATTTTTACGAGTAATTGAAATGTTGCTTTTTGATCGTTGATGCGCACGTAATTCATCAGCTCTACGCCCGAAATCCATTGTTTGCGCTCCAATGCTTCCATCCAATCATCCAAGACCTTGCTGCTGCTGCTAAAACCGGAAATGGTGAGGTGTTTGGAGTTTAGTTCTACCTTGCGTTTGGGTTTCAATGGCTCCAATAGCGGAAATGTCTCTAAACTCGAAAGCTGAATAGCCGCCGGAACCGAGGCACCGATTTCATCCAAATAAAACGAAACGTATTTCGCCGACTGAATGCCCGAATTTTCGACCAACACCAATTTGCGCTGTTTTTCCTGTTGCAAACGATCACTCAACGCCAGGTTCTCACCGTAACCGGCAATGTCTGTTTCCAATTGCGCCGCCACATTGTTGAGGTGATTCACGTAAAAGTAATTTCCCACCAAGGCAATCAGGAAAAAAGCAAGAATGCCGATTCCCAATTTCACAAAACGAACGAATTCTTTGTAATCGGCTTTGGTTTGTGTAAAACGCGCTTCATCCAACCCTTGACGATACTGTTCATTGGGGTTGTCGGTGAGTTGTTGCAGCGCACGCACGTACGCCGCATCTGTATCTAAAAATCCGGAATCGGTTGCCAGGCGTTTTACATCTCCGGTATTGCGTTCCAGTTTTTTTAGATCGCCGTTTACGGTTTCGATCACAAAATCGAGTTGCAATTGACTGTTTTCGGAAACCAAACGAATGAGCGGAACCGGCCCGGTATGAACGCCCCACAAGAATATTTTTTGTGCCGAAAGTGCTTCCAGCAACGGTTCTGCCAATGAGCGTCTGATAAACGAAACACCAACAGTGCCTTTGAGCTCGTAACTGCTAAAGTAAAAATCGTCTTCGCCGCCGGTTACCAGCAAACTTTCACGGTAATTCGAAACATTTTCGGCAATTCTGCTCAGTACCCCGAATCCGGAAAAATGAACAACATACGGCAGGTTTTTACCGGCTTTTTTGATCAATTCCTCCGCATTTTCAACAGTTGTCCACTGCACAGAATCGAGCGTAGCTTGTTGTTTACTCACCACAACATAGCGCATGTGCTGTTCCTGCTGTTCCAGTTGTACCTGAACCAACACCCATTTGCGCGGAGCGTGATATGTTGTTTTAAAAACCATTAATAGGTAATCGTAGGGCGAACGATGATGTGTAATTTATTCTTTTCACTGGTGCGCTCACGCGAGCTAAAAAACCATTTTAAGACCGGAACACGCGAAAGAAACGGAACACCTTCACCGGTATTCGATTTGCGTTTTTTCTCCAATCCGCCCAATAATACCACTTCGCCGTTTTTCACACGCACCACCGATTCAAAAGTTTGTTTGGTGGTTCCCGGAGGAGCCGTAATATCAGTGCGTGCTTCAAAATCGTCGTTGGTAACCGTTATGGAAA
>JBILJP010000341.1:0-5837 GCA_044377135.1 Fluviicola sp. | reverse complement strand
GTACTTGAAAGAACAAAATCCGACGATTCAAATCATTGGTGCTCAGCCTGCAGACAATGCCAAGATTCCCGGAATCAGAAAATGGCCATTGGATTATTTACCGGCAATTTTTGAACCGAACAGAGTGGATCAGTTGATCGATGTAAGCGAGGAAGAAGCGCGAACTATGGCCCGAAGATTGGCCAAAGAAGAAGGCATTTTTGGTGGAATGAGTAGTGGAGGAGCTGTTGCAGTGGCGTTGAAACTGATTCCCCAATTAACGTCTGGAACGGTGGTGTGCATTATCTGCGACCGTGGCGACAAATACCTTTCTACCGATTTATTTGAAGATTAAAAGAATATAAAATAGACAAACATGATTCAGACAGACGTCATTATCATTGGTGCCGGTCCGGTTGGACTGTTCACCGTTTTCGAAGCAGGATTATTGAAATTGAAATGTCATTTAATTGACTCATTGCCGCAACCGGGTGGTCAGTGCTCTGAAATTTATCCGAAAAAACCGATTTATGATATTCCTGGATTTCCTTCCGTTTTGGCAGGAGAGTTGGTTGATAACCTGGTGGAACAAGCCGCTCCGTTTAAACCTGGCTATACTTTAGGTGAAGCTGCTCAAACAATTGATAAACAAGAAGATGGTTTGTTTGTGGTAACCACTGTAAAAGGAACGAAACATCAAGCGCCTGTTGTGATCATTGCCGGCGGATTGGGCGTATTTGAACCCCGAAAACCTCCCATTGCAGCCATTGCCGATTTTGAAGAAAAAGGAGTGGATTACATCATCAAAGATCCGGAAGTGTATCGCGGAAAACGTTGTGTGATTGCCGGTGGCGGTGATTCGGCATTGGATTGGTCGATCTATTTGGCAGAGCGGGAAATTGCTTCTGAAGTGACCCTTGTGCACCGAAGCAGTTCATTCCGCGGGCATTTAGACTCGGTGCAGAAAGTAATCGATTTGGCGGAAAGCGGAAAAATCAACCTGATTACCGAATCTGAAGTAATCGGATTAAACGGCGGTTCGCAATTGGAGCAAGTAGTGATTCAGCATTCAGCCAACGGTGAAATCATCACGGAAGCAGATCATTTTATTCCGTTGTTCGGTTTAAAACCATCTTTGGGTCCGATAGCCGATTGGGGATTGGAAATAGAAAAAAGTGCAATTAAGGTGAATACGCTGGATTATTCCACCAATATTCCGGGTATTTATGCAATTGGCGATGTCAATACCTATGAAGGGAAACTGAAGTTGATTTTATGTGGTTTTCATGAAGGAACGCTGGCAATTCAATCGGCATTTGCACGCATTCATCCGGAGAAAAAGAATGTGCTGAAGTATACAACGGTGAATGGAGTGCAAGGATTTTAACAAATGAAATTCGGGTGTTCGGGATATCCCAAACACCCGAATTCCCGAATTTCATTTTGGATTTTTTCTAACTGAAAGTCCAACGAGCTAATTGTTTGAAACAACGAAGATTAATGACTGTGTTCTTCGTGATTGTGATCATGTTCTTTGTGTTCACCTTCACCATGTTCTTCGTTGGCTGAACACAATCCTACAATTTGATGAAAAACATCGTGCAACGAAGACAACGAGGCAGTAATTTGAGCATCTGTAGCACCTCCGCTGATCGAACTTTGCAGTTTTTTAGAATCGGCAGCCAATTTCTTTACCGCTTTTTTCACCTTCTTGTTGTTGAAATCGGCAGGAATAGCTGAGTTTTTCAACGCTTCTGCTTTTTCAACCAATTCTCCGATACGCGTTTTGATCGGTTCCAGGTTTCCTTCTTCACTTGGGTGAAAGGTTTGCGACATTACCTTGTGAAAATCGGTAAGCGCTGTCCATGAACTGAGATTTGCTTGTGCATTGCCCGTGTTACTGATCGCGGCAATGAACAACAAACAGAGTGTTGCGAATGATAATTGTAGTGCTTTCATGTTTGTCTATTGGTTTTAATGAATTGTTGATACAAAGGTAGAGAATCACAACTTGTTATAGAGCTATCCTATCTCATTGGAAAACACCGAATTTATGTGTATAGATTTTGAACCAATTACGGTAAGAAAAGAAGTAATAACCCAAAAAAGCGTGAGAAACCCCACGCTTTTAACTTCATTATGAGCGAAACAGTTTAGTGTTTCACCAATCTTCTTACTTTCAAATCACTGTTTGCATCATTGATTTGCAATACATAGGTTCCTTGTGCGGCAGTTCCTAAATCGATGAGTGTATCTTGTTCAAACGAAACCGTTTTGATGGCTCTTCCTTTTGTGTCGATTATGGTAAGCGTATACTTGCCAGGTTGTTGCATAGCAACAGTAAAAGGTCCTTCTGTCGGATTCGGGGAAATCGTCACCGCATTCGCCAACGTGTTTTCAAGAACTCCTACCGAAACAAAATTGACATCGTGTACAATACTTCCGCCGGCATTGATAATCCAGTTTTTCGGATCAAGTGATAAAACATTCACCACATTTCCGGCATTCGGAATCACATACTGATTGGTCGCCGCATTAATTGGGAAACGAATAATGGTGTCAGTCAATACCTGACGATCAAAACGTATTTCCAAATCATTGGTAAAAAGCGGAGTGATGGCACTTGCAGAAGCAGTTTGGGATATTTCCACCAACAAATCATTGCCTACCATATTCCAGCGCGTTGAATAAGTTGGGAAACCTTCTCCGAAATACCATTCTTCGAAGTAATTTGTGAAATCCATTCCGGAAACGTCTTCCATTACTTGAATGAAATCAACACCCAAAGCAGTAGAATCGGCATATAATGTTTGGTACTGTTGCAAACCTGCAAAGAATAAACTGTCGTTATTGATCAGGAAACGCAAGGTATGAACGATGGCAGCTCCTTTGTCGTAAGTAAGTCGTCCCGAGAAAATACGTCCTTCGTTTAAGCTATCTTCCACCCAAACGCTTCCGTCTGGTTGTGACATAATGTTATCGTGACGATCTAACATATCCGTTTGTTGCTGTCCGGGATACAAATTTTCCAACATCAGGCATTCGGAATAAGAAGCAAAACCTTCATTTACCCAAATATCAGCCCATGAAGCACATGTTACGTGATCTCCCCACCATTGGTGCGCCAATTCGTGCGATGTCAATCCTTTGCTGAACGAACCTTGCGTAGTCATTGTTTGGTGTTCCATTCCGCCACCAAGAGGCGCCATGCAATGTCCGTATTTCTCGTCGGCAAACGGGTATGGACCGAATAAATCAGCATACAGCTCAATGAAATCGGCCGTTTCGTCGATGTCGGATTGAAAATTCAATAAAGTTTGCGGGTTATCGTAAATGAAATTTTGAATGGTAACCGGTCCGGAATTGGATGGATTTGCAGTAACCGTATATTCCACATAATGAGCAATAGCTACCGAAATCAAGTAATAATCAATCGGATGACGGTGTTTCCATTCAAAGCGATGCGTGCCGTTTCCAAGGTCAACAACTTGTTCCAAAATACCGTTGGAACCGGCTTTACAACTGGTTGGAACCGTGATGTGCATAGCCGAACTATCTGCTTTATCTCTCAGTGATTGTTTTACCGGAAACCATTCATACGCTGAAAACGGTTCGGAAAGTGACCATGTTACCTGATTTCCCCATGAAGGTGAAAAATCATTCGTCATACCGCTTCCACCCAAAGGATTACTGGCAGCTGTAGGTGGTGTTCCCTGATAATCAACCCGAATAACAAAGGATTGATTCTGTGTGGCATTAACAGGAACCTTCAAAGCTGTTGCAACTCTACTGTAAGCTACAGGAGTTCCGTCTACTTCAATTGAATTGATCACAAACGTTGGAAAAAGCTCCAATAATGCCGAATCGAGGTTTTCACGTGCTGAAGCATGAATTTCAACGGTTCCGGAAAGAGTGGTAGTCGTATTGGTCATGTTCAGATCCAGAAAATAGAAATGGACGTCGTATCGCTCGGTTTCAGCTATTTGTGCCACTGTAAACGTGTTGCTTTTAAGCTGTTTATGTGCCGATTTCACATGTGAGCAGTTGCCTTTTGCATCTTGGCCAAAAGAAAGAAAGGGGAAGGAAAGGAGGAGGAGAAAATAATGTTTCATTCGTAGAGTTTTTAATACTACCAAATTACATAATGTTTTAATTGAAGTGATACCGCTCAGAAAGTAATTGCCCCCGTTTAAACAAAAGTGACTAGTGGTTAGTGACAAGTGGTTAGTGACAAGTGGTTAGTTATTAGTGGTTGGTTATTAGTTATTAGTGGTTGGTTGCTGGTTCTTAGTTGAAGTTGAGATTGTGACTTTTTTGTGCAAAACAGCACTGATTTGAGATTAATTTAACGTATAACTGATTGAACATCAAAAACCTGCTGTCCATTTTTATTAGTTAGAAGTCGATTTTCTCTACCTTTGTACTGTTTGAAACCGATCACGTTGTAAAATGGGTGCGAATGTGTAAACCCTTCTCAGATAGATTTTGTTGGATGGCACTTGTTGTTTTTCTGATGTCCTCCGCGGGGTTCGGTCAATCTGGCGCCCCCAATTCTGCAGGTGTCGTAAAACTGATAAAACAAAGTAAAAAGGTTGAACTTTCAGATCCTGATTCTGCTTACCAATTGCTACTCGCAGCGAAGCTTCAACTAAATCAGGTTACCGATAAGCGCCTTCGTTACAACGTTTATTCGATGTTGGCGGAGACGGAAAAAAACATCAAGCGACAGGTTATTGCCAGCTTAAATGCGGTGAATGTTGCCGAACAGCTAAACGATACCATGCTGATTGCCGAAGGACATTTTAACCTGGCGAAAAGCTACAAGCGTTTACAGATCTATGACCGGGTGATGATTCACTTGAAGAAAGCTGAGTTTTTGTATGGTAAAAAAATGCAGTGGAAAAAGCGCGCACAAGTGCTGGTTTTGATGGGACATACAGCTGTTGATCTTTCCAATACACAAAAAAAACGCCACTATTTGGATATCGCCAAGCGTTATTATCACCTTGCGTTGCATTACTACAAAACAGAGGAAGATAAGCGGAATCAATTATCGATCATGATTGCGCTTGGCAACTTGTACATGCGCTATTTCAAATTTGAGCAAGACGAGAAATACATTCGCCAGTCCATTGCTTTTTCTGAACAATCTTTTGCAATGACAGGGAATGATTCCACGAGTCCTTCTGCTCCGTATTGCATTGGAAATATTGGTGAAGCTTATGGTTTAATGGGTGATCGAAAACAGGAACAATCCTATTTTTTGAGGGCTTTGAGAGGCTATGCCAGAAACAATGATTATACCTCTTTAGCTGAACAACAATTGTTATTGGCAGCTTCCTTCATGGCCACAAAAGAGTATTCGAAAGCATTGGGATATTTAGAAGATTTCAAAACAAATGTAATTGAACACCAGTTGATTACAGGCTTGCGAATGTACTATAAGATGAAATCGGAAATTTTATATGAAATCGGTGATACCAAAGCGGCTTATATTAACCGATTGCAGTATGAAAAGGAACTTGATTTTCAGTTGTATGAAGAAAAAGAACAGGAAATTCTACGATTGCAGGTCGAAAACGAAATCATAGAGAAAGACAAGCAGATTCAGTTGCTCAACAGCACAAAGACATTTCAGAATCGAAATATTGAGAATCAATCCAAGATTCGCAACTTACTAATATTCGGTGTTTTATTAGCCTTCTTATTAACCGGTGGATTATACTTTAGATACCGCGAAAAAACGCGTATTCACAAAATAATGGTTGAGAAAAACGTGTTGTTGCAAAAATTATCTATCGTTGCCAGTGAAACCATGAATGGTGTGATCATCACGGATAAACACGGTACTCCCGAAT